>CAMTOV010000014.1 GCA_947074235.1 uncultured Bacteroides sp.
TAAGTGCACCAATTACTTCGCTTTTTTCTTTTAATGGTATACAAAGAAATGAAACATCATGATTATCTAATTTATAAGACATACCAATCTTATTAATAAAGTTCTTACATTCTGATATACAGGGAACAATTACCATGTTGCCCGTTTGAATAACATTGCCAATAACTCCTTCGCCTGGCATATATGTAACCTTTGTTAAATCCTTATCATCCAATCCGTATGACCCTTCAATATAAATCAACTCTTTTTTTCGGTTCAATACTGAAATAATGATAACATCAGCTTTTAGTTGTTCCTGAAGAAGTATAATAACCCTATCTAGATTCATCTCTTCAGCGTTTAATTCATTACTTATTTTCAGCAATAAGTTCAAGTCCTTTTTTACTTCACATTCTTCTTTTACCCTATTTATACAAAACTTTTCCATAGAAACCAATTTTATAGTTCGCACGTAATATCCCGTGCAAATATATTAATTAATTCCTGTTTTAATTGCATTTTATTATCATTTTTAATATTTATCTTTCTATATGTCAGTATAACCAATTAAGAAATTATAAAAGTTACATTTTTGTATTTTCTCTATTTCAAAGTTACATTTTAGTATTAAAACAGATTCCTAGCACAACAGCTAACACTATGAATATCAAAACAATGCAGCTTTGGCATAGTTTTAGTATATACAAAAGCATAAACACAACTATATTTTTAAACTTGTTCATGAAATATATTTTGATTGATTTTATGAATTAAGATAAGAAAGAACCCTGACTAGAGTATTTATGAATAGTATATTTCAAATAGGAGGCGCTATCGCAATTTACAAAGGCGATGAGATATTTTTTGGAATGTCGCAATACTCACTATTGAAATTAATAGTAGAAGAAGGTTCAATAAACGCGGCAGCAAAACGCAAAAACATGCCATATCAACAAGCATGGAATATTATTGACCAATTAAATCGAATCTCACCTATCCCAATAGTTATAAGACAAAAAGGAGGAGCAGGAGGTGGCGGGTGTTTTGTTAGCGAATATGGAATAGAGCTAATGAAAATATTTGAAAACAAAATAAGAGTTTTCAATAGTCACATTGAAGAGATGAATAAAGATCTATCTAAATGTATCATCTGATTTTTTTTGATATCCGTTATTCAAAATCTAGATAACGAAGATAGTATATATAAAGAAAGATAACTTATTATGAAAAACTAATTTTTTACGTCAAACAACAAATAGCGTTATTGCAATTTAGTATAACGAAGGATTTCTAATCGTAAATTTAAAAGGTATTATTATGAAAAAAAGATTGTTTTTGAAAAAGGTAAAAAGAGGATTGTTTTTAGGATTGACAATGTTACTATGCATCAATGCACAAGCTCAAAACTTAACTATTTTCGGCGAAATACGCCCTCGTGCCGAATATAGAGATGGATATGGACAACCTATTAAGACAGATGATGAAGCTGGTTTCTTCATCCAACAGCGAACGAGATTTGGAGCTACATTTTCTAACAGTTTATTAAAAATGCAAGTTACACTTCAAGATGCTAGAGTTTGGGGTGAAGCAGCTCACAATGCGGATAATCCATCAATAGGAGTATATGAGGCTTGGGGGGAAATTCTAGTTCTTCCGGGACTTGTGGCAAAGGTGGGAAGACAGCCATTAAAGTATGATAACCGGAAATTATTTAGCCCGGCAAACTGGAGTAATACGGGAAATGCATTCGATATTGCTATGCTAAAGTATAACGTAAATGATGACTTTCTTGTAGATGTAGGATTCTCATATTCTAATAACTCTACTATATCCAAGGAGACTTATTATGATCCAACAATGAAGTATCGATTTATGGAGTTGTTATGGTTATCAAAGAAACTATCAAAAGATGTAACTTTAACTGCTATTGGTGTAGCTTTATCTAAACAAGATACCATTTCGACACTGGGAAAAGCTAACTATCATACACACAAGCATTATACGCAATTCACAATGGGAGGTACTTTTAAGTATAAACCACAATCATTTGGACTTGAGTTGTTTTTAGAAGGATACTATCAATGTGGAAAAACAGTATATAAAGGAGCACTCGACAAATTGAAAAGTTATTATTTAGTAGCCAACGCTTCTTATCAAATAGCTCCAAAATTCTCTTTAGCTGCTGGCTATGAATATATATCGGGAGATAAAAATCCAAATAATGGCATCCAAAGAGGTTTTACACATCTATTCCGTGGCAATCATGACTTCAATGGATCTATGGATTATTGGAATTCTACAGGAAATAGAGGGTTGCAAGATTTCTATGGTGGCGTGTTATTTGATTTTAATAAAAAGCGTACTGGTATAGAAGCCAATTATCATTTCTTTAAAACAGCAGTACAAGTTGCCAACCTTGATGGTAAAAACTTAGGTAGTGAAATTGATTTTAAAATAAAGCATAAATCATATACTTGGTTATCATTTGAAGCCGGTTATAGTATTTACTTTATAAATGAGAATGTAAGAATAATAAAAGGACTAGGTGGAAAAGATACACGAACAGCTCAATGGGCATATGTAAGCATGTCATTGAAACCGTCGATGGTTGTATCGCTACTGAGCAAAAAATAAATAATAAAGAAATTGTCTAACTAAAAAACATAGAGTTATGAAAAAGATTATTTTATCTATCAGCTTATTAATAATAGTAGCCAGCACAAGTTTGGCACAAAAGGTAAACGTAGCGGCTGCTGCAAATTTAAGATATGTGCTAGAAGAGATTAAAAATGAATATCAAAAAGAGCATCCCAACAGTAAGGTTAATCTTACTTTCGGTAGTTCGGGAAACTTAGTACAACAAATACTTAATGGTGCATCTTTTGATTTCTTTATGGCTGCAGACAATAATTTTCCTCTAAAATTGAAAGAGAAAGGAGTCACTTATGGAGAGATGAAAACTTATGCTTTTGGTAAATTAGCCATTTATAGCACAACGCTCGATGTAAGCAAAGGGATAACAATTCTTTCTGATCCGAGTATCAAAAAAATATCCATAGCTAAACCGGAAACAGCACCTTATGGCGATCGTTCGGTAGAATTATTAAAATCGCAAAAGCTTTTTGATGGATTAAAATCTAAAATTGTATTTGCCGACAATATATCACAGGCTGCGCAATTTGCTTTTACAGGAAATGCCGAGATTGGATTTGTTGCTTTATCACTGGCATTGTCACCAGATATGATTGGTAAAGGTAAGTATCATATTTTAGACCAATCATTGTATACTCCTGTTGAACAAGCCTGCATTTTAATAAAACAAACTGCTGCTAATACAGAAGCTAAGAAATTTATGAATTATGTATTATCACCTGCTACTAAAGAGATATGGGATAAATATGGATATTCATCTCCAACAGCAAATGACTTGGCTACAACCAAATAACAATAAGATAAACCTACATAAATGTAAGTTTTATAAAAGTATCCTACTCAAAGTGTAGGATACTTTTTTTATTTATATATAAACCAACAAAAAAACATTGCTTACGTAAAATGCTATAAAACAATACATTGTAAAAGAGCAACACCCTTATTTTCCAATTAACAAAATTTGTGGCACGCTTTTTTCTAATAGTTTATAAAAGAATTAATCTTTTAAGTTTTCAATAATCAGATTTTTATAATTAAAACGTGGTATTATGAGAAAGATTGCGATTTACGGAAAAGGTGGTATTGGTAAAAGTACAACCACACAAAACACAGTAGCCGGTTTGGCTGAAATGGGTAAAAAGGTAATGGTAGTAGGATGCGATCCTAAAGCAGATTCAACTCGCTTATTACTTCATGGTTTAGCACAAAAAACAGTGCTTGATACTTTGAGAGATGAAGGCGAAGATGTTGATCTTGATGATGTAATGAAAACAGGTTTTAGCAATACAAGTTGTGTAGAATCAGGTGGTCCTGAACCAGGTGTTGGTTGTGCAGGACGTGGTATCATTACTTCAATTAATCTATTGGAACAGCTAGGTGCTTATGATGATGATAAACATTTGGATTATGTGTTCTATGATGTATTGGGTGACGTAGTTTGTGGTGGATTCGCCATGCCTATTCGTGATGGTAAAGCTCAGGAAGTTTACATCGTATGCTCTGGTGAGATGATGGCAATGTATGCTGCAAATAATATCTGCAAATCAATTTCTAAGTTTGGTAAAGTAGGCACAGTACGCTTAGGTGGCTTAATCTGTAACTCTCGCAAGGTAGACAACGAAGCAAACATGATTCAAGAGTTTGCTAAAAAACTTGGTACTCAAATGATTCATTTTGTTCCTCGCGATAATATGGTTCAACATGCTGAAATTAATAGAAAAACGGTAATCGACTATGCACCTGAACATACACAAGCCAACGAATATCGTGCTCTTGCTAAAAAAATCAATGATAACGAAATGTTCGTTATTCCAACTCCACTACCAATGAATGAGCTGGAAGATTTATTAGTAAGCTTTGGTATTATGAATTAATTAAAAAAGAGGAGAAACACATTATGTATCTATTAAGAGCTATAGTAAGACCCGAGAAATCACCTATTGTAATGGCAGCCCTTTTCAATGCCGGTTTTCCTGCTGTAACCAAATTATCAGTATTTGGTAGAGGTAGACAACGAGGATTGAAAGTAGGTAATGTTACTTACGATGAACTTCCTAAGGATTTATTGATGATTGTAATACCTGAGTCTGATAAAAGTTTTGTAATTGAGACTATTATGGATGCTGCTCGATCAGGCACAGCAGGTCAATTTGGTGATGGTAAAATTTTTGTTACACCAGTTGAGGAAACATATACTATCTCATCTGGCAAGGTAGACAAGTAATATTAAAACTATAATCTATGAAGTTAATATTAGCAATTTTACGCATAGCAAAAATGCAAGAAACAAAAATCGCACTTCAAGATGCCGGTTTACCTTCGTTTACTGTAATGCCAGTAGTTGGGAGAGGACAAGGACATGGCGATCTTGAAAAAGCGGATAAATATGACCCTGCTCTTCGCGATTTAATATCGGAAATGCCTCGTTTAAAATCAAAACGAATGATTACTTTGGTAGTAACCGATGATAAAAAAGACTTGGCAGTTGAGACAATCATTAAAACCAATCATACTGGTAATAGTGGTGATGGGAAGATATTTGTGATTAATACAGTCGATTCTGTTCAGATAAGAACAGGTGAAGCAGGTGATCAAACACTCGATTAAAAACTATTTTTATGGAAAAAGATAAAATAAACTCACTCGCTTCTTTTAAGGAGGAGATATTAGAGATATATCCTAAGAAAGTAGGCAAGAAGAGAGGAAAGGCAATAGTATACAATGAACCCAGTAATACTCCTGAAATACAAGCCAATGTTCGTACTATTCCTGGAATTATTACACAACGTGGATGTACTTATGCCGGATGTAAAGGGGTGGTGCTTGGGCCAACACGTGATATCGTAAATATCACACACGGACCTATTGGTTGCGCCTTTTACTCTTGGCTAACAAGACGTAATCAAACTCGCGTAGATGAGTACAATACAAACTTCATCCCTTATGCATTCTCTACTGATATGCAAGACTCAAACATTGTATTTGGTGGAGAAGAGAAACTCAAACAAGCCATTAGAGAAGCTTATGAATTATTTCATCCTCGTGCCATTGCTATCTTTTCAACTTGCCCTGTGGGATTGATTGGAGATGATGTGCATCGTGTAGCAAAACACATGATGGAAGAATTAGGTGGAGACATCAACATCTTTGGATTCTCTTGCGAAGGTTATAGAGGTGTATCACAATCGGCCGGTCACCATATTGCAAACAATCAGTTAATGAAACATTTGATTGGACGCGATGATACAGTAAAAGGTAAATATAAATTCCGCATCAACGTTCTTGGAGAATATAATATTGGTGGTGATGCATTTGCTATCGAAACATTGCTCGACAAGTGCGGTATCGAATTGGTGGCTACTTTCTCTGGAAACTCTTCGCTCGATCAATTCCAAACAGCTCATACGGCTGATTTGAATCTTGTAATGTGTCATAGATCTATCAATTATGTAGCCGAGATGCTTGAAACTTCTTTTGGTATTCCTTGGATGAAAGCTAATTTTATTGGGGCTGAAGCAACTGCTAAGACACTTCGCAAAGTAGCTAAATATTTTGGCGACGATGAATTGACAGCTCGTATAGAAGAGGTTATCGAAGAAGAAATGAAGTTAGTAACCGAAACTGCGAATAAAGCGCGTCTAAAAACAAAAGGGAAAACTGCAATGCTATTTGTAGGAGGCTCGCGTGCTCATCATTATCAAGAGTTGTTCAACGAATTGGATATGACTACACTTGCAGCTGGATATGAATTTGGTCATAGAGACGATTATGAAGGTAGACGTGTTATCCCAAATATTGTGATAGACGCAGATAGCCGCAACATCGAGCAAATAACTGTAGAAAAAGATGAAACTCGCTATCGTCCTCGCAAGACTGAAGAAGAGCTAAAAGCACTTGAAGCCGAAGGTCTTGAGTTTAACGGTTATGAGGGCTTGATGGCCGAAATGAAAAAGGGTACACTTGTCATCGATGATTTAAGTCATTATGAAATGGAAAAACTGATTGAGATGTACAAACCTGATGTATTCTGTGCAGGTATTAAAGAGAAATTCTGTGTACAAAAGATGGGTGTTCCATTGAAGCAACTTCATAACTATGATTATGGTGGCCCTTATGCAGCATTTGAAGGTGCAATCAATTTCTATAAGGATATTGAGCAAATTGCTTGCTGTACTATCTGGAAAGAGATGAAAGCTCCTTGGGAAATGGAAGAATTGGTAGAAGCGACATACGCCTACTAAGAGTATTACACAAAAAATAAAGATTATGCTACTCAAACATACAACGCCAAATGTGATTGATAGAAAAGCTCTAACAGTCAATCCGGCAAAAACTTGTCAGCCTATCGGTGCCATGTATGCGGCATTCGGACTACATGGTTGTTTACCACATAGTCATGGATCGCAAGGCTGCTGCGCTTATCATAGAAGTGCATTAACACGTCATTTCAAGGAACCAGTGATGGCATCAACCTCTTCATTCTCTGAGGGTTCTTCAGTATTTGGTGGATCGGCCAATCTTGTTCAAGCCATTGATACAATATTTACGGTATACGATCCTGAGATTATTGCAGTGCATACAACTTGTTTATCAGAAACAATTGGTGATGACTTGACTCAGATTGTATCCAAAGCCAATGAAGATGGGAAAATACCAGAAGGTAAAAAAGTAATCTATTGCAATACACCTTCGTATGTAGGAAGCCATATTACAGGCTATTCAAATCAGTTGGCTGCTTTTGTTAAGTTCTTTTCTACAGCTACACCTAAAAAGAAGAATGTAGTAAACATCATAGCCGGTTGGATGGAACCATCGGACATGAGAGAAATTAAGAATATAGCCAAAGAGATGGAGGCACGTATCATTCTTTTTCCAGATATGACTGACGTGTTGGACACAGGCCTTAATGGGAAATATGAAATGTATCCTAAAGGAGGTACTACACAAAAAGATATGATAGCTACAGGAGATAGTAAATTCACTATCGGACTTGGAGAATATTCTACACAAGATGCTTGCATCAAACTAGAAAACAAGTGCAAAGTAAAATTTGAGGTTGAGGATATTCCTATTGGATTAAAAGCAACCGATCGCTTTATTATGTCTCTTAGCCGTCATGCCAATGTACCAGTGCCTGAGACAATTACAGATGAAAGAGCCAAATTAATTGATCTTATCGCCGATAATCAGAAATACTTTTATGGTAAACGTGTTGCTCTTTGGGGGGATCCTGATACTTTAATTCCTCTTACAGAATTCTTAATCTCATTAGACATGCGTCCTGTATATTTAGTAACAGGTACACCCGGAAAAGGATTTGACGATAGAATGGCTGAATTATTGAAAGACATTCCTGAAGCAAAATATAAAAGTGGACCTAACGCTGATATGTTCTTGCTTCACCAATGGATTAAACAAGAAGGAGTTGATTTGCTTATTGGCAACACATATGGCAAATACATTGCACGTGACGAAAATACTCCTTTCATTCGATTTGGTTTCCCTATAGCTGATAGAGCCGGTCACAACTATTTTCCTAAAACCGGTTATGTAGGTGCTATTAATATCGCCATACAAATATTAAATGCTCTTATGGAGCATCAAGACATGACTTGCCCAGAAGAAAAGGTTGAGTTCCAAATGTAAATTTAGTGTACTTCAGAAGAACGGGTGTTTCTTATGTAAATAGGATTCACCCGTACATCTATATTTCTATAATTAAAATGACCAATTATGAGTAGCATATTAGAAGAGAGAAAAAGACAAATAGCACGAGTTGGAGAAGAAGTTAAAGAGATTGATTGCGGTAAAGTAAGTCTTGCTGGATCAATTAGTCAAAGAGCATGTGTGTTTTGTGGTTCAAGAGTAGTTCTTTATCCCATTGCAGATGCATTACATATTATTCACGGACCAATTGGTTGTGCGGCATATACTTGGGATATTCGCGGCTCATTATCATCTGGTCCCGAATTACATCGACTAAGCTTCTCTACAGATCTACGCGAAAAAGATATCGTATTCGGAGGAATCGAAAAATTGCGTAAAGCATTGGAAGGTTTAATAGAAAAACATCAACCTAAAGCTGCTTTTGTATATACCACTTGTATCGTTGGTGTGATAGGTGATGATGTAGAGTCTCTTTGTTCACAAATTGAAAAAGAGGTTGGTATACCAATAATTCCGGTACAAGCTCCCGGATTTCAAGGATCTAAGAAAGATGGATATAAAGTTGCTTGCGAAGCGTTATCCAAATTAGTAGGAACGCTTAACCGCCCTACACCCAAATATTCAATAAATATTTTAGGCGATTTTAATTTAGCGGGTGAATTATGGATATTACTAGATTATTATCGCAGAATGGGTATTCATGTAAATGCAACCATTACTGGAGATGGTAGAGTTGATGATATTCGCAACGCTCATAATGCATCACTCAATGTGGTGCAATGTTCGGGTTCGATGACCTACTTAGCTAAAGATATGAAAGAAAAGTATGGTATTCCTTTCATGCGCGTATCCTATTTCGGAATAGAAGATATGAGTGATGCACTATATGATGTGGCACGCTTTTTCAAGAGCGATGAGTTGTTAGAAAATGCAAGGAAATTAGTCAGAGAGGAACTTGACAAGCTATTGCCTGCCCTATCTGAATATAAAAAAGAGCTAACCGGTAAAAGAGCTGCTATTTATGTTGGTGGGGCTTTCAAAGCGATTTCTCTTGTGAAAGCATTGAGGTTGATTGGTATAAAAACAGTAGTTATCGGTTCGCAAACTGGCGATAAAGACGATTATAAGCTTATTCAACAACTCTGTGATGACGATACTATTATCGTTGATGATGCCAATCCTGTAGAGCTATCTGCCTTTGTAAAGGAAACAAAAGCCGACTTATTTATTGGTGGAGTAAAAGAGAGACCCATTGCTTATAAAATTGGTCTAGGTTTTTGCGATCATAACCATGAACGAAAAGAACCACTTGCCGGTTATGAGGGTATGTTGAAATTTGCACAAGAGGTTTATGCCACATGCATGAGTCCTGTATGGAAATTTGTCAAGTAATACTTTCTAATATAAAAAGCTACATAAATGTAGCTTTTTTGCTAAATAGGTAACAAAAAAGTAAAGCTCTAAACATCATCATTACTAAGAACACAAATTTTAAATCATTGAATAATAAAGAAATAACACGCAAATTCATTTCACATGGAATGTTTGGCACGATTATAGTAATGTAATAATAAAGAGAAAAGATAAGAATATGCAAAAGGATAAAACAACTATAGAAATTAAGCAATTTGCTGCCTCTAGAAATGCATGTAAACTCTGTTCTCCACTGGGTGCTTCAATGGTATTCAAAGGTATTGAAGGATGTATCCCAATGATACATGGTTCGCAAGGATGCGCAACATATATTCGTCGTTATCTGATTAGTCATTATAAAGAACCAATGGATATTGCTTCTTCAAACTTTAGTGAAGAAACAACAATCTATGGTGGCAATAGAAATTTCATTCAAGGAATTGATAACATCCGCAAGCAATATGCACCTCTAGTAATGGGTATTGCAACAACATGTCTATCAGAAACTATCGGGGAAGATATTCCATCATTAATAGGAGAATATGAAAGCCTACATACTGAGGACGAGAATATGCCTATTTTCATTCATGCCTCTACACCTAGTTACAACGGCACACATATGGATGGTTTCCATGAAACAGTATTGTCAACAATCAAAACACTAGCCGAAGAGGGGAAAAGAGAACATCGAGTAAATATACTGTCGGGTTTTATATCTACCGTTGATATTAGAATGATAAAAACCATCGTCGAAGACTTTGGACTGGAATACACCTTATTTCCTGATTACTCTAAATCTATGGACAACCCTTGTTGGAAAGATTATCTTCTTATTCCCGATGGAGGAACAACTATTGAGGATTTAAAGAAAACAGGAACATCGACAGCTACAATAGAATTTGGAACAATATTGAATAAAGGTTCTATAGCCGATCGTATCATTAATAAATCAAATATTGTGAGTGGTGGCGAATGGCTTGAAAAGAATATGTATATCCAAAACCATCAAATTATAATGCCAATTGGTATTGAGGCAACAGATGTTTTCATGGATTTGCTTGCTACTATAAGTGGTGTCCCTGTTCCTGAGAAGTATACTTTACAGCGCGGCCGATTGATTGATGCCTATATTGATGGGCATAAATATGTATTTGGTAAAAGAGCCATTGTGTATGGAGAAGAAGACTTTGTAGTAGGTTTAAGTCTATTCTTAGCTGAAATAGGAATACAACCTATCATCGTGGCCTCTGGAGGAGAAAGCGGACTGCTGAAAAAGGAATTATTGAAAAGGAATAATAAAGCATTTGCTGATACTATGTTTCTATCTGGTGCAGATTTTGAAACCATTAGAGAAGTGGCAAAAGAAATGAGTCCGGATATTGTAATAGGCAATAGTAAAGGTTATTATATAGCTCGAGAGCTTGACATTCCAATAGCTCGCGTTGGATTTCCGATACATGATAGAGTTGGTGGGCCCCGTATTAAACATTTATGTTATGAAGGTGCTCAAAATCTATTTGACACAATTGTCAACCTTCTGCTTGATTATAAACAAGAACACTCTCCTATAGGATATAAATATATGTAATACAAAAATATTATGGCAAAGATAATTACTCAATCCGATATTCATAAACATCCTTGTTTCAATGAGGATGCTAAAGGAAAATATGCACGTGTTCATCTACCGGTTGCTCCTCAATGTAATATTCAGTGTAACTATTGCAATCGTAAATACGACTGTGTCAATGAGAGTCGTCCAGGGGTTACTTCCAGCGTACTAACCCCGCAGAAAGCTGTTTCTTATTTAAAAGAACTATCTAAATCTATTGATAACATTTCGGTGATAGGTATTGCAGGTCCGGGCGATCCATTTGCCAACCCCGAAAAGACAATGATGACTTTAAGAGAGGTTAGCAAAGAATTTCCCGAAAAGATATTTTGTTTATCAACCAACGGTTTAGAACTTGAGCCATATATTGATGAAATAGCTCAGCTTCGTGTTTCACACGTTACCATTACTATCAATGCTGTAGATCCCGAGATATCAGCCAATATCTATCGTTGGGTAAGATTCAACAAGAAGGTATATCGTGGAGTAGCCGGCGCAGCTTTATTGCTCGAGCGCCAATTGAGGTGTATTCCATTATTGAAGGCACATGGAATTGTTGTGAAAATAAATTCAATTATTATTCCGGGGATTAACGATCATCACATTCCGGAAGTAGCCAAAGTGTGCAAAGAGTTAGGTGCCGACATTATGAATTGCATCCCTTTAATACCAACAGCCGAAACTCTATTTGAAAAGATCGAGAAACCATCGGCCACGATGATATTAAGAGTTAGAGAGTATGCAAAAGATCATTTGCCAATGATGACGCATTGTGCTCGTTGTAGAGCTGATGCTGCAGGATTATTAGGGCAGGATTTATCTGAGTCATATAATATCTTGCAAAAGGTTATGAATTTGTCTGAAGAAGAATTGAATAACAAGCCTTATGTTGCAGTGGCTACCAACGAAGGTCATCTGGTAAATCTACATCTAGGAGAAGCAATGCATATCTATATCTATCAACAAAAGCCAAATGGTTTTCAGTATTTAGAAATGAGAGAGCTTCCCAAACCTGGATCGGGCGACCAACGCTGGTTAGATATTGCTAGAATTCTTAAAGACTGTAGAGCATTATTGGTAAGTGGTGTAGGCGAAAATCCGAAAAGCATTATTACTAATTGCGGCACACGAGTTATTGAAATGACCGGTATGATTGATGAAGGTCTTGAGGGAATATACAACAACAAACCTATTAAGACTATAGCTAAGCCCAATGAGTTTAAATGTGGATCTGGATGTAAAGGCAATGCTATGGGCTGTGCTTAAAAGATAAAACCTAATTAATAATATAAAATAGTTACGACAATGAAAAAGCCAACTTATCATATTCTAGTATGCAACTCTTTCCGCATGGCGGGAGATGCTCAAGGAGCATGTAATAAAAAAGGTGCACCTTCCTTACTGCAATACATTATGGAAGAAGCTTCCGACCGTGGATTAGATGTTGCAGTTTCAACTACAGGTTGTTTGAATGTTTGTTCTCAAGGTCCTATTATTGTAATCCACCCCAATAACTATTGGTATGGTGGTGTAGAAACCGAAGATGCAATTGATGAAATATTAGATGCATTAGAAGAGGGCGAAGCTTGTGAAAAATATCTTATTTCAGAATAATGTTAACACCTTTGCATATTATAGATACTACTCTGAGAGATGGAGAACAAGCTCCTGGAGTAGTATTTTCACTTCACGAAAAACTACAAATAGCTCAACTGCTAGATAAAATTGGAATTCCTGAAGTAGAGATTGGTATGCCTGCAATTTCCAGAAATGAAATTGAAGAAACTGAAACAATCTGTACAAGTGGGTTTAAATTCAAATCGCTTGGATGGTGTAGAGCAAATAAACAAGATATCGATGCTGCAAATAAGGCCAAATGTCAGCATGTACATATTTCATTTCCGGTTTCAGAGCACCATTTAGCGATAATGGGGAAAAGTTATGGTTGGGTTTTCAATAGTATGAAAGAAATTGTAAGTTATGCTAAGGATTATTTTGAGTTAGTTAGCATTGGAGCTCAAGATGCTTCACGTGCTAATCAAGAGTTTTTAGAAGAATTTTTAGCTTATGCGTCTATCAATAAAGTACAGAGAGTTAGAATTGCTGATACTGTAGGTATTATGAATCCATTTTCTGTTTCTAAGATGATGAGTGAGCTAAATAATCTATTCCCCGAGATTGTTTTAGAATTCCATGGTCACAATGATTTGGGTATGGCAACAGCCAATGCGCTTGCTGCAGCAATATCGGGAGCCAAAGCTGTTAGCGTAACAGTAAATGGATTAGGAGAAAGAGCTGGCAATACCTCTCTTGAAGAATTAATCATGGCTTTAAAGATTAGCTTAGGGTATGATACAGGATTGAAAACAGAATATTTTAGTGCGCTGTGCGCCTTTGTAGAAAAAGCATCAGGAAGAGTAAACTCTGTATCTAAACCAATAACCGGCAACATGGTAATGTGCCATGAAACAGGAATACACACTAATCTTATTTTGAAGGATATTAATTCATATCAGATATTAAAACCAGAGACTATAGGTAGTGAACAACCAGCTTTGATTTTTGGCAAGCATAGCGGCAGTAATGCTATTACATCTTTTTTTCAGACAAGAGGAATGAATGTAACTAAAGAGCAGAGTTATTCAATATTAAAGACAGTGAAACAACTGTCTACTGAGAGAAAAAGATCGGTTAGCGAAAGAGAGTTATTGAATATGTATTATCATATGATTTAGTTTTTGTCTACCGATATCTTAAAATGCGATAACGAAACCTTTAGTAAAAAAATAAAAATGCGATAAATTGACAAGCATGATGATAGATAGTGATTTTTTACAAACCTTATTAACAACAGGCAGATTGGCGTTGTGGACAACCATTATATTACTTATAATAGGCTTGCCTACAGCATATTTATTATCATATAAAGACTTTCGGGGGAAAAGTGCCCTAGAAGCCATAATCTGTATGCCTATGGTTTTGCCACCTACCGTTTTAGGCTTTTATATTTTAGTAGCTTATAGTCCGCAAAATGCATTTGGCGAGGCATTAGAAAAATATTTTGATGTTCGCTTGGCATTTTCATTTACGGGTGTACTTATTGCTAGTATCATCTGCTCTCTTCCATATATGATACAACCTCTACAAAATGGGTTAACACTTCTTCCTGCAAGTTATAGAGAAGCATCCTACACAATGGGCAAAGGAAAAACTGAAACATTCTTTCGTGTACTGATTCCCAATATAAAAGGTAATATAATAACAGCTATTGCAATGACTTTTGCACACTGTATTGGCGAATTTGGAATTGTACTAATGGTTGGAGGAAATATGCCTGGAGACACACGAGTTGCATCCATTGCATTGTATGACGAAGTTCAATCTCTTAATTATGACCAAGCCAATAAATATGCTATAATAATGTTCTTGGTCTCTTTTGTAGCACTTACCACAATCTATAGTATAAATAAAAGACAACGAATATGAAGACATTAAGATTAGATATAAAAAAGAAAATGCACACAACTGAAGGTGAGCGTTATTTAAACTTCTCTGAAGAGATAAAGAATGGAGAATTTATATCTTTAGTAGGACATTCAGGCTGTGGTAAAAGTACTTTGTTACGAATACTTGCAGGTCTTATAAAGCCAGACGCCGGCACAGTGCAATATGGTGACGATATTTGGTTTGATTATGATTCAAAGAAGAATATTGCTCCACAGAAGCGCAATATAGCCTATATGTTTCAGGATTTTGCACTTTTCCCCAATATGAACGTAGAGAAAAACATAGAGTATGCACAAAAAGAGAAAAACAAGGATAGTGTAAATAATTTAATCCAAATTTTCGGCCTCACTAATTTAGAGAAAGCTTACCCAAATAGATTATCGGGTGGACAAAAGCAACGTGTTGCCTTGGCTAGAGCTTTGGCTTCTTCTCCTTCTATCTTATTGTTAGACGAACCACTATCCTCTATTGATTGGCAAATGAGAGCTTCGTTGCAAGATGAGATATTAAAGGCTCATAAATACATAGGAGGCATTAGCATCATGGTTACGCACGATAGAGACGAAGCAAAAAAAATGGGTGATAGAATATTAAGTTTATAGCATTATGAAAATAATTATACCTGTAAAAGATAATAAGTTTATAGCTTCCGGCTTTAATGCGACTCCTCATGTTTGCGTATTCGATCAAGATAAGGAACTGGATAATGCTTGTCATTTCACATGCTGGAGAGAGATTATTCCGCAAGGAACAAAAATAACCAAACAACTAAAGGAGCATGGCATTTATGCTGTGTTAACTGAAGAGATGCAATTATTAGCTTTCAATTTATTTCGCGATAATGGCATCGTAGTTTATAAAAGCCAAGGAGATGATTTATATCATAATCTAGGATTATTTAGTAAAGGCCTTCTCAAATACTACTCAGTTGAAGATGCCCTTGAAAACAAAAAAATATGCGGCGGACAATGCAATGAATGTGTGGATGATGATAAGTGTAAATGATTGAATAGATTTACAGAGTATTATATTAAACATTGCAAATATTGCATTTGCTCTTAAGTTCATCTTTTTATACACCAATAATAAAATATGGAAATACAAACCCCTTGTTAATGTCTTAATTTGAATATATAGTAATAATACGAGGCGATAAACTAGATTACAGAACAACTAACTAATTAACAATCTTAAAAAGACACAATTTGAACATTTATATGTAAAATAGGTTGTACTTATACGATAGATTTCTGTTCCATTTTTATGGCTATAGATTAGCTATCTAACTCAATAATAACAATAATCTATTAATTAACATGCATAGAATGTCTAACCAAGCAAAGAAAATGCGCATTGTGATGCTCATGCTATTTGTGTCGCTTTCGTTTAGCCTATCGGCGCAGACTATTACCGTAACGGGTAACGTCAATGATTGGACTGATGAGCCAGTAATAGGTGCCTCGGTCGTAGAAAAAGGAAATGCATCAAACGGCACCGTAACCAATCTTGATGGTGATTACACGCTTAGTGTCCCTAGCAATAGTACAATTGTCTTTTCATACATAGGCTTAAAGCCGGCAGAAGTAGCAGTGAAAGGGCAAACAACTATTAATGTTACTCTACAAGAAGATTCAGAAGTTTTGGAGGATGTTGTAGTAATTGGTTATGCGACTGTTGCTAAAAGAGATCTTACAGGATCTGTAGCATCAGTAAGTGCTAAACAACTTGAAGCAGTGCCTGTATCAAGTGCTTCTGAGGCTCTGACAGGTAAATTGGCAGGAGTGTCAATTACAACTACTGAAGGCTCTCCGGATGCAGACGTGAAAATTCGTGTTCGTGGTGGTGGTTCTCTATCTCAAGACAACTCACCACTTTATATCGTAGATGGGTTTCCAGTTAGTAGCATTAGTGACATCGCGCCTACTGATATTCAATCTATAGACGTTTTGAAGGATGCTTCATCAACTGCTATTTATGGTGCACGGGGTGCAAATGGTGTAATCATTATCACTACAAAATCTGGTAAAGAAGGTAAAATCCAAGTAAACTTAGGAGTTTCTGCAGGTTGGAGAAAAGTTGCAAGGCTTACTAAAACTATGGACCCATACAATTATGCCTTCTATCAATACGAGCAAGGTGCAACCGGTTATGGCGAATTTACCGACCTTGATATCTGGAAATCCCGTAAAGGAGAAGAATTCCAAAAGGATATTTTTGGTAGAACGGGTAATCAGCAACAATATAATATCAGTGTTAGTGGTGGTACTAAAGAGACTAAGTTCTCAATTTCTTACTCAAGAAATGATGAGAAAAGTATCATGCGTCATTCCGGTTTTTCAAAAGACAATATCAATGCAAAGATCAATACGGATATCAATAAGTGGATTAAGTTAGACTTTAACGCTCGTTTAACTAATACACGTATCGAAGGCCTTGGAGGTGGTGCTGATAGCAATGAATCGAATGCTACCAACTCAATTGTAGCTAACGCAGTTCGTTTTCGTCCAGTTGATCCAATCACCGTTTCACTAGAAGATGACGATGAGTCTAACTCTACTCGTCAATACAGTCCACTTGAACGTCTTGACGCAACTTACAAGAAACGTAAAGACTTTAAGCAGAACTACAACGTAGGTTTAGACTGGAGGCCGTTCAAAGGTTTTAGAGTTCGCACAGAATTTGGTTATGGTTTCCGTCGCCTTGATACTGATCAAGTATGGGAAAAGGAAGCCGTACAAAACTCAAATCTAGGTGATAATGGTATGCCTCAAGCAGTGTTAATTCGCTTGAAAAACAACAATTGGAGAAACGCTACCACAGTAAGCTATAACACTACATTCTTTGATCGTCGCGACCGTTTTGATGTAATGATTGGCGAGGAGGTTTCTAACTCACAAGATATTGAGCATATCATGACTGCCACAGCATTTCCTACTTCTATGACTAAGGATGAAATCTTAGCCAACATGGGGGCTGCTGGTAATACACAGCCTACACAAAGCACTATTGGCATTAAAGATAATATGGTTTCGTTCTTCGGACGTGTTAACTATACAATGATGGATCGCTACCTCTTCACTGCTACAATGCGTGCTGACGGTTCGTCTAAATTTGCTCAGAGCAATCGATGGGGTTATTTCCCTTCAGCTGCATTCGCATGGCGTATGAGCGAAGAAAAGTTCATGGCTGGTACTCAAAAATGGTTGTCTAATTTGAAATTTCGTGTATCTTTTGGTATGGCGGGTAATAACCGTATCCCTGCAGGTTTGATGTATACCACTTATTCAATGGCTGCAGCCTCATCTAAAGGCCCATACTTCGGTGAGGTTTACAATCCAATGTTAGAACATCAGACTACACTCCCCAATCCAAAACTTAAATGGGAAACAACAATCACACGTAACATTGGTTTTGATTTTGGGTTGTGGAACAACCGCATCTCGGGTAACATAGATGCATATTGGAATACAACAAGCGATCTTTTAATGCGTACTGAAATTCCAGGACACACAGGTTATTCTTATCAATATCAAAATTTCGGTAAGACATCTAATAAGGGTATTGAATTACAGTTTAACGCAGTGTTGGTTTCCAATAAAAACTTCAACCTAGACTTTAATATGAATATTGCATACAATAAAAATCGTATCGACGATTTAAACACCAACAATCCATGGCAAAGTTCGAATTGGGCAGGTTCTACGATTGCTAAATACGAAGACTTCCGCGTAGTAAAAGGAGGTAGTCTTGGTGAAGTTTGGGGATACAAAAGCAATGGTTTCTATACAGTCTATGACAAAGCAAACAATCCTAACGGCGAGCTAATTTGGACTGGGGCAAGCTGGGGACTTAGAGAAGGTCTAGCAGATAAATCTCCCACAATCACAGGTGGGCAATATTATCCTGGTGGTTTAAAATTCCAAGTTGATGCAAACGGTGAACCTATCAAACAAAAACTAGGAAACACGGTAGCACCAGTTAATGGTGGTTTTGGTCTTTCGGGCAATTGGAACAACTTTGATTTTACAGTATTCTTTAATTATTCATTAGGTCATAAACTTGTTAATGGTACTAAGCTAGCAACAGCTTTCCGTGCCGGTTCATCATTGGGCTATAATTTAAATTCTGACTTCACCTTAGATAACCGTTACACCTGGATAGACCCTTCAACAGGCTTGAATCTTGGCCGCCCTACAAGTACTGTCATCAATACTTATGGCGGTATCGATAATTTAATCAGCAGGCTTAATGAGATGAATGCAGGTGCAAGTATATACAATCCAGTAGGTGTAACTACCATGCAACTATTTGATTATGCTGTAGAGGATGCATCATTCCTACGTCTAAACAATGTATCTATTGGCTATACGCTACCTAAACAACTAGTTCGTAAAGTTTGGCTTGAAAATGTACGCATATATTTCACTGGCTACAATTTGCTTACATTTACTAAATACTCTGGTACAGACCCTGAAGTAGATACGTCGAGCAAGAAGAATCCTATGACTCCTGGTATAGACTATGCTGCCTACCCTAAGAGTCGCACATTCGTTGGTGGCATCAATATTTCATTCTAATTTAAGGGAGATTATCATCATGAAAAATATATTTAAGAAATTATTATTAGGGGCCGCTGCCATCAGTGTGATGAGCTCTTGCAGCGACTTCTTAGACCAAAGTTCTCCTTCTGACATACCATCGGAAACTGTTTATAACTCGCTAGACTATGCCAATAACGTATTGAACAAAGCTTATGGTGAATTAACCGTTGACCAAACCTATTCGCAATATTTTGGCATCATTTGGAATACAAACTCAGACTACGAGTTAATAGACGGTATTGGTTCTACTGCCGAAGACACCTCTAGTGAACGTGGTAATATGAACTACAACCAAAATCCTGGTTGGGCAAGCTTAGCTCGTGCATGGGATAAAATGTATAATGTAATCGAATATACTAACCAAATTATTACTGGCATTGATAATGGCAATTTACTTACCGATGAAAGCGCTAGCGTCAGAAGCGAAGCATACAGAATTAAAGCAGAAGCTCAAACTATTCGTGCAATGGTTTATCTTGACTTGATTCGCAACTTCGGTGATATACCTATGAAAATTGAACCTACTGAATCTAATTTGAGCAATGCCTATCTTGGTAAGGAAAATCGTGATGTAATTTTAGATTTTCTGATTTCTGATTTAGAGGATGCTATCCCAAATTTGCCTTATGCTGGAGTAGTAACTACAGAACATATCACACGTGGTTATGCACAAGCTCTATTGGCTAATATAGCTCTTACAAGAGCTGGTTGGGCTATCCGCGAACAATCAATATCAGGTTATGAAACAGCATCCACTAGCGATGCTCAATATCCTACTCAACGTCCTGCACAAGAAGAGCGTACTACCCTTTACAACACGGCTCTTAAACATCTTTCTGATTTGATTACCTCTGGCAATCATCAACTCAATCCCTCTCTAGCTAATCATTGGTTGTTAGTAAACCAATTGAGTCTTGATGATACCTACAAAGAAAACCTATTCGAAATTCCTATGGGACTTGGCATATCTAGTGAGCTGGGTTATTCTATAGGTGTACGTATCAGTGGTTCATCAGTACAATACGGTACTAAAGGGAATTCATCGGGTAAAGTAAAGGTACCCGCACCTTATTTCTGGTCTTTCAATAAGTATGATCTTCGTCGCGATTTGACATGCGCACCCTATTATCTAAAAGATGTTGATGGTGTTATTATTGAAGAGTTCGACGGTAACAAACCTTTTGAAATTTATGTCGCTAAATGGGATATCCGTAAAATGAGTGAAAAATGGCGTGCAATAGCCATTGCTACTGGTAATGCTAAGTGGATGACTGGAATCAATGTTACTAAAATTCGTTATTCGTATGTGCTATTAATGTATGCAGAGATCATGAACGAACTTTATAACGGTCCTGATATAAACGGACCTGCAGGTCTAACAGCTCGTCAAGCTTTAGAAAAAGTTCATACACGCGCTTTCTCCGCAGAAAATCAACCTATTGCCAAATCATACATAAACAACATTCCTAATGATAAGACATCATTCTTCAATGCCATTGTTGAAGAAAACGCATGGGAATTAGTCGGTGAAGGTTATCGTAAATATGATCTAATTCGTTGGAACTTACTGGGTGAGCGAATACAAAAGATGAAAGATGATTATATTGCTCAAATAAGTGAATACCCAATTAAGTTGTACTTCAAATACAAAGTTGATAATACTTCAATCGATATGACCTCCGTACAATGGTACGCTACTGCAGAAGAACAAGCCGACCTTGCTTCAGCTCCAGCTTCAGAAGGTTGGGTAAGCAAAACTTTTTGGGGTGATGAAGCAAGAACATCTAACAAAACAAACTTGAATGATAAGCTTCCTAGTATCAGTGCAGGCTTAAATAGTACAGTTATCAACAGATACATGATGCCAATCGCATCTACTACTATTTCTGCTTCAAATGGTACATTAAATAACTCTTATGGATTTAGCAATTAATCTAAACTTTAAGTATTATGCTACATATGAAATCAAAGATAATTAAACTATATATGCTAGGAGTCATGACACTCTTAGCATCTGCAGCCTTCGTTTCGTGCGAGGAATCAAACGACTGGAAAACAGATAGTTCATACGACCGCTTGTTTATGCCATCTGCTGTTTCTATTTCTGCAAGCGCAACTGATGCTGAGTTGAGTTGGAAATCAACTCCTGGAACCCAATTTTATATAATAGAACTTAGCACCGATTCACTTTTTGGTTTGAAAAGTGATTATAGTGCAAACTCACAAATCTTAGGTGAAGATGGTTCTATTAAGTCATCGCCTTATCAGCTTACTGATCTAAATAATAGCACTAAATATTTTATTCGCATTAAAGGATGTGCTGATAATGTAGCTAGTTCAAATTGGGCTTATCTCTCGAGTATCTTTTTTGAAACCAAGAGTGAAAACATTCTAAAACCTATTACCGATGAAGAGAAAGGTGAAGACTATATCATATTGACATGGGAACCTGGTCTGGCAGTAACTCATGTAACTTCCGAAGAAAGTATTGGTACAACAGAAGATGGTGCTCCACTTTACGCAGAACCAGTTGTAATTCAACTCACTGCTGAAGATAAAGCGAACGGCACAGTTACCATTTCCGGATTAAAGGAATCAACAGGTTATTTACTATCAATTTACAATAATACATCTCTTCGTGGATCACGTTTAACTACAACCGCTATTGCTTTACCTGAAGTTGATTTAACTGTGACTCTAGGACCGGGTGAAACATTGACTCAAGAAATGATTGACTCGTGGGTAGATCAAAAGAATGTAATGGTTATATTCTCTGCTGGAGAAACCTATGACATTGCAGGTAAGGAAGCTGCTGATGGAACATTTTCTACTTTGGATATTCCAACAGATATGTCTATCACTTTCTATGGAGAAGAAGGGGGAGACAAACCTATATTGAATATGATTAAGGATATTGTATTTAAAGGTACACATCCATTCTTCCAGGCTAACAATATTCAGTTTAACGATTCAAAATCTGGTTATCTGATCAATCAAGAATCGGCAATGTATGTTTCTGACCTTCTATTCTCAGGATGCGAATTCAATGGTTTTACTAATAGCATTATACGTTTTAAAGGAACAGCAGCTAAAACGGTTGATAATATTAAGTTTGACAGATGTTCGTTTAATAACATTTGTACGGGCAGTTATGCATTGGTTCATTTGAATTCTGAAAATTATACAGCAAACAATATTGAATTAAACGACTGTACTTTGAACGGCGTAGGCAATGATGTTTTACGTTTAACTAAGGCATCAGTTACCACTGTAAGCTTTAACTATTGCACACTATACAATGCCATCGGTTCTGGACGCTATCTTGTTGATGCAGGTGCATCCAACTCAGGTCCGGCTATAACTATTACAAATACTTTATTTGGAAAATCATCTGGCGCTAAAGGCTATCGTGGTTACGCTCCTACAGTAAATAATTCTTATGTTCTAACAGATGGTGTATTTGCTGGAAATTCTATAAAGGGGCTCATTTCTTACGGTGCTGCCTCTGATGCAGTATTTGAAGATCCGGCAATTGGCGACTTTACTATCAAAGACAGTAACTTCCCTACTGGTGTAGGTGCTACTCGTTGGTATCCTCAATAATCAAGATGGTTTATTAAAAGTATATACAGAATCGAGGTTAGGCTACCAGTGTCTAACCTCGATTTATTATTTTATTTAAGTGTTATAAATCCTAATTTTCCAATTCCTTGAATTAGAAAGTTTGACTAGCATTTTTATATATCAAACAAATAGTTTATTTTTGTTTTAAAATACAAGAAATGTATAGCAATCTATAAAACAAAAGAATATGTTAGACGTAAAGACCTGTATCAACGATGCACAAGAAAAAATGGATATGGCATTAATCTATCTTGAGGAAGCTTTTGCTCATATCCGTGCAGGAAAAGCAAGTACTCGCTTGCTAGATGGTATCCGTGTAGACTCTTATGGCAGTATGGTTCCGTTGGATAACGTAGCCGCGCTATCTACTCCCGATGCTCGTAGCATTACTATTAAACCTTGGGATAAAGGAATGTTCCGCATCATCGAGAAAGCAATCATTGACTCAGACTTGGGTATTATGCCTGAAAACAATGGTGAGATTATCCGTCTTGGTATTCCTCCATTGACTGAAGATCGTCGTAAAACATTGACTAAACAATGTAAGGCTGAAAGCGAAACTGCTAAAGTGAGTGTGCGTAATGCTCGTCGTGAAGGCATCGACGCTTTAAAGAAAGCTGTAAAAGATGGTCTTGCTGAAGATGAACAAAAAAATGCAGAAGCTAAACTTCAAAAGATTCACGATAAGTATATCAAACAAATCGATGATATGCTTGCTGAAAAAGATAAAGAAATTATGACTGTATAATTTTTAATACGCTTTCAATTGCAAAGCTGTATTAAATCTATCAGACACGGATTACACGGATTTCACACAACTGTTTTTTTTCAAACAGGGTAATCTGTGTAATCCGTGTCTGTTTATTAACAAAACTCCAACCTTCATCAATATGAAAGGATTAGTAATTAAAAATACGGGAAGCTGGTACCAAGTTAAAACAGACGATGGACGGTTTATTGATTGTAAAATCAAAGGAAGCTTCCGCTTAAAAGGTATAAAAAGTACCAATCCCATTGCTGTGGGCGACCGAGTGACTATTGCAATCAATGCTGAAGGAACAGCATTAATTACCGATATTGAAGATCGCAAAAACTACATTGTGCGTCGCTCTTCCAATCTTTCTAAACAATCACATATACTTGGTGCAAACTTAGACCAATGTTTGTTGGTGGTCACCGTAAACTATCCCGAAACATCAACTACTTTCATCGACCGCTTTCTAGCCTCAGCCGAAGCCTATCGGGTGCCGGTAAAGATTATTTTTAATAAAGTAGATGCTTACAATGAAGATGACCTGCACTATTTAGATTGTTTAATCGACCTATATACTTACATCGGTTATCCTTGTTTTAAAGTTTCTGCAAAAGATGGTACGGGTGTAGAAACCATTCGCGAAGAGTTGAAAGGTAGAATTACTCTTTTTTCCGGACACTCGGGTGTAGGCAAATCTACCCTTATCAATGCTTTGCTTCCAGGAGTGAATGTAAAGACGGCAGAGATATCCTCCTATCACAAAAAAGGAATGCATACTACTACATTCTCCGAAATGTTTCCGGTAGAAGGTGGTGGATACATCATTGATACTCCAGGCATTAAAGGTTTTGGAACATTTGATATGGAGATAGAAGAAATAGGCCATTATTTTCCTGAAATTTTTAAAACTTCTTCAGAATGCAAATACAATAATTGCACACACCGACACGAACCAGGATGTGCCGTTTTGGAGGCTGTAAACGATCATCGTATTAGTGAATCGAGGTATACATCTTATCTAAGCATGCTAGAAGATAAAGAAGAAGGGAAATACCGAGCCGCTCATTAACATCTTTTTATATAACACAAATTAAACTTTCACCTTATTTCTACGTCATAAGATAGATACCTAAATAAAAACACTGGATACAACTTAGTTCTTAATCGTGTATCCTTTTAAATAGACATTAACATGAATAAAAAACTAAAATGGGCTATTATCATTTTAATTGGAGTAGGAATCGTTGGAGGATTTGTCTATTCACAAATACCTAAAACAAATAAAGACCTTGAAGCAGCTGATAAAATAGTAAAATCAACGCCTGCTAACAAAAGAATATTAAATGTTAATGCTAAGGTAATAACACCTCAACTACTCACCGATGAGATACTTATTAATGGTAGTTTAGTACCCGATGAAGAGGTTGATCTATCATTTGAAACATCGGGCAAGATTGTGAAAATAAACTTTGATGAGGGTAGTCATGTCAAAAAAGGGCAACTATTGGCAAAGGTTAATGATCGTTCACTGCAAGCCCAACTACAAAAACTTGAATCGCAATTAAAGCTCGCCGAGGATAGAGTATATAGGCAAAGTGCACTACTCAAAAAAGATGCTGTAAGTCAAGAGGCTTTGGAGCAAGTACAAACTGAATTGGCAACGCTTCATGCCGATATCGAATTGGTAAAAGCTAATATTGAACTTACCGAATTGCGAGCGCCGTTTGATGGGGTTATCGGGCTTCGCCAAGTGAGCGAAGGAGCATACGCCACCCCAACTACGTTTATTGCTTCACTTACCAAAGTTTCTCCACTAAAGATTGAGTTTGCTGTGCCCGAGCGTTATGCCAGTGACATTACAAAAGGAACAAACCTTACTTTCAACATTGAAGGCAAACTCAATGATTATTCGGCAAAAGTATATGCCATGGAGTCGATGATAGACCCTTCAACGCGCACATTACCTATCCGAGCCATCTATCCAAATACTCAAAGAGAACTTCTTCCCGGTAGATATACAAGTATCAAACTAAAACGAGCAGAGATTAAAGACGCTATTGCTATCCCTTCGCAAGCTATTATCCCCGAGATGGGAAAAGATATCATATTTCTGTATAAGAGTGGGAAAGCAC
Organism: uncultured Bacteroides sp.; assembly: GCA_947074235.1. Taxonomy (GTDB): domain Bacteria; phylum Bacteroidota; class Bacteroidia; order Bacteroidales; family Bacteroidaceae; genus Bacteroides. The sequence goes on from CAMTOV010000014.1 coordinate 25,942, forward strand.
AACCTGTAGAAATCACAAGAGGCATCCGCACAGAATCGGAGGTACAAGTAGTAGAAGGATTGCAGATTGGTGATACAATTATCACTTCGGGCACATTGCAGTTGCGCACCGGTCTACCCGTGACATTAGATAATATCGACTAATCTACAGCACTTTCACCTATGAATATATCTGAACTCAGCATACGTCGACCGGTATTATCTACCGTGTTGACTCTTATCATCCTTATTTTTGGTATCATTGGCTATACCTATCTTGGTGTGCGCGAATACCCTTCGGTTGACAACCCGATTATTTCAGTTAGCTGTTCTTATCCGGGCGCCAATGCAGACGTTATTGAGAATCAAATCACTGAGCCGCTAGAACAAAACATCAACGGTATTCCCGGCATTCGCTCTCTGTCGAGTGTCAGCCAGCAAGGCCAAAGCCGCATCACAGTAGAGTTTGAGCTCTCTGTCGATTTAGAGACAGCTGCCAATGATGTGCGTGATAAAGTCTCACGTGCTCAACGATTCCTTCCTCGCGATTGTGATCCTCCTATTGTATCAAAAGCAGATGCCGATGCAATGCCTATTTTGATGGTTGCACTTCAAAGTGATAAGCGATCGCTACTTGAGCTTAGTGAAATTGCCGAACTAACTGTTAAAGAGCAATTACAAACAATATCTGACGTAAGTGGTGTTGGTATCTGGGGAGAAAAAAGATACTCCATGCGTTTGTGGCTCGATCCTATCAAGATGTCGGGGTATGGCATTACACCTATTGATGTAAAGAATGCCATCGATAAAGAAAACGTAGAACTTCCATCGGGTAGTATCGAAGGTAATACCACCGAGCTAACCATTCGCACTCTTGGTCTGATGCACACAGCCGAGGAGTTCAACAACCTGATTATCCGAGAAGACAATAATCGCATTATACGTTTTAGCGATATTGGCCGTGCCGAGTTAGGGCCTGCTGACATACGTAGCTATATGAAGATGAACGGTGTGCCTATGGTTGGCGTTGCTGTAACTCCACAACCCGGAGCCAATCATATTGAGATAGCCGATGCAGTGTATGAACGAATGGAACGTATGCAAAAAGACCTTCCCGATGATATATCATACGATTACGGCTTTGATAGTACCAAGTTTATACGAGCCTCTATCAAAGAGGTAAAAGACACGGTGTTTATTGCATTCGCTTTGGTTATCGTTATCATCTTCTTATTCCTTCGCGACTGGCGCGTTACGCTTGTTCCCGTCATAGTGATTCCCGTTTCACTGATTGGAGCATTCTTTGTGATGTATGTAGCTGGTTTCTCTATCAATGTATTGTCGATGCTTGCCATTGTGCTTGCTGTGGGGCTGGTGGTAGACGATGCTATTGTAATGACCGAGAATATCTATGTGCGTATCGAAAAAGGTATGCCACCCAAAGAAGCCGGGATTGAAGGAGCTAAGGAAATTTTCTTCGCTGTTCTTTCTACCACCATCACACTTGTAGCAGTGTTCTTCCCTATCCTCTTTATGGATGGAGTAACAGGTAAGCTGTTCCGTGAATTTAGTATCGTTATCTCCGGTTCTGTTATCATATCCTCTTTTGCAGCGCTCACCTTTACCCCCATGCTTGCCACCAAACTATTGGTGCGTCGCGAGAAGAAGAACTGGTTTTATACCAAAACCGAACCATTCTTCGAAGGAATGAACCGTTTGTATAGCAACTCACTAAACTCTTTCTTGAAGATACGCTGGATTTCTCTTCCTTTTATTGCCATTACACTCGGATTGATTGTCTATTTGTGGACACACATTCCAAGCGAAATGGCACCACTCGAAGACCGTTCTCAGATTAGTATCAATACACGTGGCCCCGAAGGAGTGACGTATGAATATATGCGCGATTATACCGAAGGGATCAATCAATTGGTAGATTCTATTGTGCCCGATGCCAAAGCGGTAACAGCACGTGTTAGTAGCGGTAGCGGAAATGTGCGCATCACACTTAAAGATATGAATGAACGCGACTACACACAGATGGAAGTAGCCGCACAAATCTCCAAAGCAGTACAAAAGGAAACGATGGCACGTGCATTTGTGCAACAATCATCCTCCTTTGGCGGACGTAGAGGAAGTATGCCCGTTCAATATGTACTGCAAGCCACCAATCTTGAAAAATTGCAAGAGGTGCTTCCTGAGTTTATGATGAAGGTTTATGAGAATCCGGTATTTCAAATGGCCGATGTAAACCTAAAGTTTAGCAAGCCAGAATCTCGCATTCATATCAATCGCGATAAGGCCGGCACTATGGGTATTAGCACAAGAAATATTGCACAAACACTGCAATATGGATTGAGCGGACAACGTATGGGTTATTTCTATATGAATGGTAAGCAATATGAAATTTTGGGAGAGATTAATCGTCAGCAACGCAACAAACCTGCCGATTTGAAATCTATTTATATCCGCAGCGATAAAGGAGAAATGATTCAGCTTGACAACCTTATAGAGTTAGCCGAAGGCATTGCTCCCCCGCAACTATATCGCTACAACCGCTTTGTGGCAGCAACCGTGTCTGCCGGACTAGCACCGGGTAAAACTATTGGTCAAGGGTTAGATGCTATGGATCAAATTGCGAAAGAGACCTTGGATGACACTTTCCGAACGGCACTTGCCGGAGATTCAAAAGAGTATCGCGAGAGTTCGTCGAGCCTTATGTTTGCATTTGTATTGGCCATCGTACTTATCTATCTCATTCTAGCTGCACAGTTTGAAAGCTTCAAAGACCCATTCATCATTATGCTTACCGTGCCGCTAGCCATTGCCGGCGCACTAGTATTTATGCACTTTGGTGATATCACCATGAATATATTTAGCCAGATTGGTATTATTATGCTGATAGGACTGGTTGCCAAAAACGGTATCTTGATTGTTGAGTTCGCCAATCAAAAACAAGAATTGGGTGAGGACAAAATGCTAGCTATCAAAGAAGCCTCACTCCAACGCTTACGCCCTATCTTGATGACAAGTGCTTCTACCATACTGGGCCTAATGCCTCTGGCTGTTGCTTCAGGCGAAGGTAGCAACCAACGTATCGCCATGGGTACGGCAGTAGTGGGTGGTATGGTTATCTCTACTTTACTTACCATGTACATTGTGCCTGCCATCTATAGTTTTATCTCTACCAATAGAGCTGTCAAGCAATCACCTTCTAAAACTGCAAGCAAATGAATACAATAAACTGGAAATCTATTTTACTTATCGCCTGTTTCAGTTGGGCGGGATGCCATACAGCATCCTCACAAATAGGTGACACTTTAACACTGCAAACCTGCCTAGACATTGGTTTGCAAAATAACTATTCCTTGCGTATTGCACATAATGAGCAACAAATTAGCGCCAACAATGCCACTTTGGGCAATGCGGGTTATCTGCCTACGTTAGATTTATCGGGAAGCTATCGGACAACGGTAGACAATACCAATACTACCTTGCGAAGCACAGGCGAAGTTAACAGCGATACCAATGTGTTTGATCAAACACTCAATGCAGGTATCAGCCTCAACTGGACTATCTTCGATGGTTTTAATATATCTACCAATTATAAAAAGCTCAAAGAACTGGAGGTGCAAGGCGAAACCAATACACGCATTGCCATTGAAGACTTTGTGGCAGGGCTAACAGCAGAGTATTACAATTACATACAGCAACACATCCGATTATCCAACTTTGAGTATGCTGTTAAGCTATCGGCCGAGCGCCTACGAATTGTAGAAGAGCGATATCGCATCGGTAACTTTTCCGGTTTAGATTATCAACAGGCTAGAGTTGACTATAATGCCGATCGTGCCAACTTCCTTAAACAGCAAGAAGCGCTACAATCGTCAAACATCAATCTCAACGAATGGATGGCCATCCCTCAAATAGATGCACCTGTTTGCTTAAAAGATACATTTATTATATTAGGCAATCAACTCAACTTCAATGCACTCCTCGAAGGAATGCTTGCCACCAATTCATCGTTACTAAAGGCTGAGCAAAACACCACTTTAGCACAAATGGATTACAAGAAAGTATTGTCACGCAACTATCCCTACATTAACCTTAATGCAGGCTACGGATATACATTCAATAAATATGATATCAATGTAAATAGCCGCCGCAACAATTTCGGTTTCAATGGAGGAGTTACAGTTGGTTTCAACATCTTTGATGGAAACAGACGACGTGAAAAACAGAATGCCAACATCACCATACGCAACAAACAATTGCAGAGAGCAGAGTTGGAACAAGCACTTCGTGCCGACTTAAGTAACCTATGGCAATCGTATTTAAACAATTTAAAGTTGGTTGCCCTAGAGAGACAAAACCTAGTAACCGCCAAAGACAATTATAGCATTGCAATGGAGCGTTATTTGCTTGGCGACCTATCGGGTATTGAAATGCGTGAAGCTCAAAAAAGCTTGCTCGATGCCGAAGAACGTTTACTTTCTGCCGAGTATAACACCAAGCTTTGCGAAATCTCTCTGCAACTAATCAGTGGAAATGTATTGAGCTATCTACAATAAAGGTCAATTTCTTCACTTCTAATAACAATTATTACAAGCTTTGAGATGGATAATAACACTACCTTTGTAATATTAAAACCATATAGCATGAAAAAAATACTTTTAATAGGTCTCGCTGTTTTCAGTAGCCTATGCATATCAGCTCAAGAAAAGCACTCCTATAAAGATTGGGTTAAAGAAGCGCCTAAGTTTGATGATGCATTCTTCTCTACACCCGAAGCTGCTCGCATTGCAGAGAACGTGCTTCTTTATCAACAGACAACAGGTGGCTGGCCAAAAAACATTCGTATGCAAAACGAGATGACACCTGAAGAGTATGATAAAGCGATGAAGCTAAAAGAGGATACCAAAGAGAGTACAATAGATAACGGCTCAACCACAACCGAAATCAGATATTTGGCTCGCATGTACAATGCTACAGGCGACGAACAATATAAGGAAGCGGTTATTAAGGGCATCGAATATCTATTTAAATCGCAATATGCTAACGGAGGTTGGCCTCAGTTCTGGCCTCGCAACAAAGGATATTACACTCATATCACTTACAATGACAATGCCATGTATCTTGTAATGCGACTCATGCAAGACATTTATGATAAAAAAGCACCTTATACGTTTTTACCAGAGAGCATAGTAGCGCAAGCACGCATCGCTTTTGATAAAGGTGTAGAATGTATCTTGGCTACCCAAGTGAAGCAAAACGACAAACTTACCGTATGGTGTGCTCAACACGATGAAGTAACTTTAGCACCTGCTAAAGCCAGAGCCTACGAGTTACCTTCTCTCAGTGGACAAGAATCGGATGAGTTAGTATTATTATTGATGAGCATTCCCAATCCTTCACCAGAAGTAATTACTGCTGTAGAAGGCGCAGTTGACTGGTTTAAAACTTCTCAAATAACTGGTTTGAAAAAGGAATACTTCACCAATGAGAATGGTAAAAGAGACTATCGCATGGTGGCCTGTGACGATTGCGAACCACTTTGGGCACGTTTCTATGATTTAGATACTAATCAACCTTTCTTTAGTGATAGAGATGGTGTGAAGAAATATAATTTGTCAGAGATTGGACACGAACGTAGAAATGGATATAGTTGGTACAATGGCCAAGGAACCAAAGTTCTAAAACGATATGACAAATGGAAGAGAGATTTATCTAAGAAAAAATAATCAATTCACTCAATTATAACAAAAGGCTATCTAACAGTAAATGTTTAGATAGCTTTTTTGTTTATTAGCATATTGATTCGCAGGCAAGAGCATAGCCTAGTTTTATTTTTCAGTTTCCCTACATATTACATTGCCCAAGTCATAGATGTATCCTATTTGTTATGTTCTAATTTTAATCTTTGCAGTTAATTCGTTATCCTTATTTAATCAAATCAAAAAACACTTATTTGCTTTTTTTGACTTAAGAAATTAAATTCTGTTCTTTGTGTCAACATATTTAAATAGATCAAATTATTCTTAACCGAATTAGAAAAATATCTTTAAGAATAAATCTATTGACAGCAAGATATATATTATAGAGGACTTAACTTCTAATTTTTCTTGAAAAGCTACTTATGAAACGACTCATTCTACTAATTAGTATCATTACAGTGCTATCAATAGATGGCTATACCCAATCAGCAACTACAAAAAAGAACTATTTTATGATTGGAATGGATGTTGGTATAAGCGATTTTGATGATAACAGCATTCTAGATGTAAATTTTAACGCAGGATATGAGATCAACTTTCGCAATCTACCTTTCTTGACAATTGATCCCATCATCGGAGCAGGCTTCATTAAGAAAAAGGAAGAAACCCCTTACGATTATGTTTTATTATCGCGTTATAATATTTCATTTTTCACCTTTGGAGTAGCCCCTAAACTGCAAATAAGTAATCCAGATAGAGATTTTTTTGTCTATTTAGAGAATGAATTTTCTTTTTGGAATGGTTTTGCAAAAATCGAAGATGAAGGCTATGAGCAAATCAGAAAGAATCAGCAATATTTCAATTTCTATTATAGTCCTAAAATCGGATGTGCATTGGCATTGAACAATGCTAAACTATCAATATGGGTAGGGTTATCGACACTCAATGTAACTAAAATTATCAATCATAATCGACACGCTGGTCAAGAAAAATACGGTGATCAGCCCATACCATTTAGAGCCGGTTTAAAAATATTATTTTAGTGAACCACCAGAAAAATAAAAAAACACCGATTATCCAACAAAGTCAATAATCGGTGTTTTTTATTTATATAAGCAGTAATCTCTTACTTACAGCTATCGCCCGGACAACGAGGTTTAATTTGCTTAAAGAAGTCGTTACCTTTGTCATCTACCAAGATAAATGCAGGGAAGTCTTCTACTTCAATTTTCCAAATAGCCTCCATACCCAACTCAGGATAAGCCACACACTCAA
>CAMTOV010000015.1 GCA_947074235.1 uncultured Bacteroides sp.
CTTACAAAGAATAGGCACAAAAAATAGTGCATAAAAAAAGCCCCAATCAAGGGGCTTCTTTTTATTGGAATTAAATATTCACTTCCATCTCTTCTCCGTAAATAGCGTAGTATAAATTTTGCAACTCGTGCACATACTCTACATGTGCTACTTCTACTTCACCAACAAAAGAGCCATGCTCGTAGATATACAAATCTTTTAATTTGTATCCTATCTGTTGTGGATGGTTTATGATTGTAAATTTATTCTTCTCTAAAAACTCTTGAGTGATTTTGATGGGTTTTATATTCTCTATCGGATTTATCCAAGTGCCATTTTTACCACCTGTTGTATCAACCATATAATCATTGTGCTCATCGTCGAAGTTGATTGATTTGATTACAAAGACATCTGTTGAATAATCTTCATGAGAAACATAGTTCCCAATTCTGTAACTGTACTGATTCATTTTTTTAATTTTAAAGTTTTGTTTGTAACATTCCAATTATATTATCACTATAACTAATTGTATAGCTGTAAGCATACGCTCAATTAATTGACTATGCAAAGCAAAGATATTTATGTTGTACAAAGAAATTATTCAACACACCATCATCTAATATAATGTAATTTATTTTTAACATCATAATAATAATCACTTTTTCAACCTGCCTAACCCTTAAAATAGTTTATCATCTTGCCATTGAGCATATCGTACACATCGAGATGCACCCAGTTGACATCAGACTCGAGCCTTATGGGGTGTGGCAATAGGTGTTGGTGTTGCTTTATCCAGCTGCGCACTTGTGGGGCCGACATGCCTTTTACATCGAAGTCTACACCTGCGCCAAGGCAATGCGACGATAGGTAGAGCTGCTTGTTGGCACTTTTGGTAGAGGCCAGCTGGCAGAGATTGCAACGCAGGCCTCGCTGCGAAAAGCTGCCTCCGCGGGCCCAATTGTTGATGTGAATGGGCTTGTTGATGCCTTGCCTAACTTGAAACAGGGTGTGCAAAAGGTGGGTGTGTATGAACTGCCAAGATTGATTGCCAAAGCGCTGATAAACGTGGCTGCATACTAACTCTTGGATTGTAAAATAACGGCTCGTTTGCATCTGAGCAAGGAGCTGCTGTCGGGTAATTGTGGTTTGCATGTTTTTTTTGTTTGTGTTGTGTAAGAGCTTATGCTTTACTCTTCAAATTTAACGCAATAATTGTAGATGGGCAATAATTGAAAGTTGAGCAAGTGAACATCTTTAGTAAAGTTGTGATGCCCTAATGGTGTGAGATGAAAAGTGAGGGCTCTGGGTGCAGAAAAGAGAATGCCACCAATCAGTGGTTCTGGTTGGTGGCATTGTTTGTATTGCATTATCCTATTAGGGGTTTTGACGAACACAGCGTATGGCTAGTCCGCGTGCAAATCCGCGCACTTCGTTAAGCAGAGTTCTAGTATTTTCAAAAAATAGGTAATAGCCTGCGTCCTTGCGTTGAGGGGTGTTTGTCCAGTAATTGCCGGTTGTTCTATTATCGGCTGCACCAGTTCCTTCACGGAATCCTGCGGCTGGCAGTTGAGTACCTTGGGCATTGAGTGTAGAGCCGGTGAATGGATAGGTGGCATAGCCATATTCACTATTGCCATTCCACAATTGTGTGCTCCAAAATGCCCACGTTGCATTATTGAAAGTGCTTCCTGTAGCAGTGGTGGTGCCTTTTACATAGGCTTTCTGCTCGGCATTGGTAGGTAGGCGCCATGTTTTATTGTCGGGCACCTCATTGGCTGCCAATGCTGCTTTTACTTCTGCTACGGAGAGGTTGGCCAACTTGCAAGGGTCGCCTTTTCCTTTTTTAATATTGTCTATGGTGTGATAGTTATCGCCTGATACGCAATATGAAAATTTATCCCACGCATCTGCTGAGTTGTAAGCGTCCCAATCGCCTTCTACCCAACAAGGAATGCCGGGTAGCTCAAGGCCATTATATCTATAGATATCATTGGAGTTGCCTTGCCCTATGGTGTATGATGATGGGTTGTAAACTACTTGAGACATACTGGCAAGCCACCCGTCATTATCGAATCTGAAACCAATGACTGAGCCAAACTTAAAGAAGGCTAAATCGTTTTGTGAGCTAACATCAGTGGGCCATCGGCCAATCTTTATCCTAGCTTCATCGCCCACGGTGGTATCAAAGTAGAGTATATCGCCCGAGCCGGAGTTAATCTTGACGGCAGCTGTGACTAGATAGGACTTGTTGCGATCTAAAATGCCTAGGTTTTTTAGCTTGATGCTTCCATTGTATTCTACATCAGATATTTTACCTTCTAAGTTGAGCAACAAATCGCCTCCTATAGTGCCTGGCAACAGATATTTATATTCTGAAACCAAGTTGGAGCCCGAGGAAACTGGGAAGCTAAATGTATAGTCGGTTGTAGTGATGGCGGCACTGGCTACACTTTCATCGGTGGGATAGTTTGAGAAGTTGTTTTTGTAGATATTCCACACTGCACTCTGGGGATGGTTATCGCTAGTGGAAAGCAGGTAGGCTTTCACATCCGAGAAGTCATTGCCTTGCAGCTTAACGCGCAATCTAGACTCGGTATGCTTCATGGTAAAGGCTATTTCCTTGTCTGTATTGGCTGTCAGGGTTTGATTGGTTTCTGTGTAGCTAATGGTAGGACGATTTGCACAGTTGCGACTAACGGTTGCTGTTTTATTGTCTTCATCAATGGCATCGGCATTGGCCACACACACAAAGTTGTAGGTATAATTAGTGGGAAATTTATAATCGTCGCTTACGAATATACCCAAGCTATTGACGGTTCCTACTGTTTTGCCCACAAAGGCATCATCGGCTGCATTGTATCCCAATATGGCATAGGTGCCTGGGGTTAATGCTTCGCTACGAGTAGTTGCTTCTTGCTCAACATCTTCTTGCAGGGTTATTTCTAGCGTAGTGCCGTCGGTCAGGATTATTTCTTCTCGATCTATTACTTCGCCTATCACAGAGCGGGTTGTGTTAATCATACTTTCTTGACTGATTTTAAATCTCAGCTGGCCGCTACCAGATTTGTTATCATCGCCACTACAAGCTGCCAACAGAATGGTTGATAGTAGTATTGCGCAAATGTAACTTTTGATGCTTTGTGTTGCGTTTATTATTTTTTTCATATATACTTTACATTTAATTAAAATGAAAATCATAAGGGGGGGGGGATTATTTCTTCCTACTAAATTGAGGGTGCGCAAATTGAGGAAACAATGAGCTTCAGCCCGAATAAATGTTTTTGCATAAATGTGTTTGTGTTAATTAGTAGTTTTCGATATTCTGTACAAATATAGTTATTTTTTAGATTATATGTTAAATCATTGCTGTCCCATTAAAATCTAAAATAGTTCTTTGAAATGTTTGAAATTTAGTTAGTTACAGAGGTTTTACAAGCGAACGGACTTGAATTCATAGTTTTGCATCAGATTAATCTGATTGCATATGTTCCAAGATAAATACGTTTTCGCTCAGTTGGTTTCTTTTCTTAATCGAAGTAAGTTTAATCGCATTGCTACCAAGTATGGTGGTGACAAATATGTGAAGCACTTCACTTGCTGGAATCAACTACTTGCTTTGATGTTTGGCCAACTATCTAATCGTGAAAGTCTACGTGATTTGATAGTTGCTCTTGAAGCTCATCATTCCAAATGTTATCATTTAGGAATGGGCAAAAACGTATCAAAGTCATCGCTTTCAAGAGCAAATCAAGATAGAGACTATCATATCTTTGAAGAATACGCATACTATCTAGTTAACGAAGCAAGGCAAAAGCGCGTCAATCATATTTTTAAACTTGGCGGCAACGTTTATGCTTTCGATTCAACAACTATTGACCTATGTCTTTCAGTCTTCTGGTGGGCTAAGTTCCGTAAGAAGAAAGGTGGTATCAAAGTGCATACATTGTATGATGTAGAAACACAGATTCCTGCATTCTTTCATATCACGGAAGCATCTGTTCACGATTCGAAAGCTATGACTGAAATTCCTTACGAATCAGGTTCTTACTACGTATTTGACCGTGCTTATAACAATTTCAAAATGCTGCATAAGATGCACCAAATTGAAGCTTATTTCATTGTCAGAACAAAAAAGAATCTTCAATACAAATCCATTAAATGGAAACGTCGGATGCCTAAGAATGTAATTTCAGATGCAAATATACTTCTGACAGGATTCTATCCTAAGCAATATTATCCAGAACCACTTAGACTGGTTAAATATTGGGACGAAGAACAAGATCGAGAATTTACATTTATAACCAATGCGATGCATATAACCGCTCTCCAAGTTGCCGATCTTTATAAAAATCGCTGGCAAGTAGAGTTGTTTTTCAAATGGCTAAAACAACACCTTAAAATCAAAAGATTCTGGGGTACTACAGAAAATGCTGTTCGAATACAGATATATGCTGCAATATGTACTTATTGTTTGGTGGCAATCATTCAACATGATATGCAACTGGATAGAAGCACATACGAAGTACTACAAATATTGAGCATCTCATTGACTGATAAAACTCACCTTAGAGACCTCTTTGATAAAACTAAATTTCAAAAAGACAAAGAACGATTCGGACCAAATGGGCCAAGTTTATTTAATTTTTAATTCGTCCCAATTTTAATGGGACACTAATGACTATTTATATAAAAAACGAGATAGCGAATCTCACGATCCACCATCTCTTTTAACCATTAAACAATTGTACTAAATGATTTAATAATGAAGTCATTTGCTACTTTGAAAGTAGCGACAACTGTTTGTGTTTTAAGGTAAATACCTTAATTTTTTCTATTAACTAATTATAATGATATCTAACTTACCTATTGTTTTGAGTTATAGTAATTTCTAAAAATGTAATTATTGCTTTTTGTTTGGGAATGTGTGATGCAAAATGTTTTATTGATTCATTAATTTTAAATTCTTCTCAATCATTTTGTTTAATGTTTCAACTGACGCTGAAGATTTCAATCCATCTACTGGAGTATTGAAGCAGTAATCTACTAATTTATCGATAGTTGATGTTGCAACATGCATGCGTGTATCTGAAGAAGCGTAGTAAATATATACAGTACCGTCATCGTCGGCAATCCAACCATTGGTAAACAATACATTGCTTACATCACCAATACGCTCGTCGCCTTCGGGAGCCATAAAGAAACCACCAGGAGTTGCAATCAATTTTGTAGGATCTTCAAGCGATGTCATATACATATAAAGCACATAACGTAAGCCTGCAGCACAACCACGTACACCATGAGCTAGGTGCAACCATCCTTTTGATGTTTTTATAGGATGAGGTCCTTCGCCGTTTTTTACCTCTTTGATAGTGTGATAGTAGCGTTGGTCAATGATTTTCTCTTCTTTTACTTCAGCGTTGGTGATATCTTCTACCAAAGCCCAGCCAATACCACCGCCGCTACCAGCATCGATAAAACCATCTTGTGGACGAGTGTATAGTGCATATTTGCCATCTACATATTCTGGGTGAAGCACAACATTGCGTTGTTGGCTCTTTGTTTTTAAATCAGGAAGACGCTCCCAAGTAACTAAGTCTTTGGTACGTGCGATAGCTGCTGTAGCAGTAGCCGACGAAAGATCGCCTGCGGGTGCATTGTCATCGTGACGCTCTGCACAGAATATTCCATAAATCCAACCATCTTCGTGGAAGGTTAAACGCATGTCATAAATATTGGTTGCTGGAATAATATCTTCGGGCATAGTGATAGGGAAATCCCAAAAACGGAAATTATCAATGCCATTAGGACTTTCGGCTACAGCGAAGAATGACTTACGATCAGAACCCTCTACACGAACTACTAAAATGTATTTACCATTCCACTTCATAGCTCCTGAATTTAGAGTTGCATTCATGCCAATGCGCTCCATTAAATAAGGATTGGTTTCCTCGTTTAGATCATATCTCCAATATACCGGAGTGTGAGCTGCTGTTAATATGGGATTTGTATATCTGTGGTAAACTCCATTGCTTTCAGCAACTTGCTCATTTTTCTTTGTAATTAGCTTTTCATGGTCTTGAAATAACTTTTCAACTTTACTTTTGAAGGTGTCCATATCTGTTTCTTTTAAATTGGTTTTCAAAGATAACAGTTATCAGAGCGAAAAAGTGATACAATTTTATCCGTTTTTACGCTTAATTAGTTTAATATAAATAATTTAAGGCCGAATTGTCACAGAAGTGCGTTCGTTAGATTTTATAACACGCTCCATCTCTCTTAAATTAGATTGTATGGGTGATTTTACAAAATCGGGCACATTGTACGTGAACGTTGAATAGGTGTAGAATGATTGTGGATCTCTTTGCGGTAATAAAAAGGGTTTGGATATAACACCGTTTTCATCAATCATTGCTAAGTATGGTTTGGTGTATAGCCCATCCTCACGACGACTGCTAAATACAAACCAACGTGAGTTGCTACTCCAATTATGAAAGCTCTCAGTGTCATTACTATTTACTTCATCTAGTTGGCGTATTGCATTGTTGGCAATATCATACAACCATAAGTCAGCTTCCTTGTGCCAAATAGAAAAGTTGCCATAATCGGAGAGGGTAAACATGATGTATCTACCATCATACGATGGTCTGGGGAAGGATACACTTTTATTCATTTCTCTGGCATTCACCAAGGTGTCTACCTTTTCACCAAAATGTCCTGTTTGAGGGTCGAAATCTATGCTGCAAAGGTTGTATTTTACATCTTTATATTCATGTGGCATATTTTTGGCATCGGCCGAGCAGAAATATAGTTTTGTGCCATCGGCCGAAAATACGGGGAAGGTTTCAAACGCATCTTTTCTTTTTAGCTCCGGGCTCAACAGAATTTCGTGAGTAGTGGGATGATAGACAACAACGTCGGACGCCATATCCATTACCTCGATTCGCTCATTTTCTACTGCATGAAACGATTGACGTGTCTCATTAACAGAATATGCAATATATTCTCCATTGGGATGCCAATAAGGATACACGCAAGCCGAAAGCGTAGAGTCGGTTTTGGTGTTTAACATCTCAATCTCTGTGTCTTGTTGTAATATGGTGCCCCCATTGCCCCCGCGAATGTGCAAGCTTATATTTGTAGGGTCGGCTTGATTGAAGGCATGACAATTGACACACATTCCCGCTACCAAGGTATTTTCAATGATAGCCTTTTCTTCGAAAGTAGAAAGGTCTCTTTCATAGATTCCCATCTTGCTATATACCTCATATCCAGGAGCGATTTTGCGATAAACCAATCCGTAATCGATAGGATATCTGCTGATGTGCATAGCAAAAGGCTTGTATTCTACCCAACCATCTTTTTGCTTCGCAGCTAGTGTCACTAACAAACTATCGCCTAAGTTGTTTTTAAGCAACTCTTGCCACTTCTTTAATGGAAAATTGGTACTCTTTTTATTGTTAATTCTAATCTCTTGTCCGTTATTTCCTCGTACTATTACATCAATTCTAGAATAGTCTGCTCCCATGTAGCTGAAGTTCATAGGTGCAATGGTCGATGGGATGGTTACATTGATGTAATCGGGAAAGATAGGTGGATATTCTGCTATTAAAGTGGGGTTTTTAACGGCTGTGTTGCACGAAGTCAATAGGCCTATTAATAGGGATAGCAATATATATTTTCTCATGATAGTTAGTTTTTTGCTTCAAATAATAAATAGCTCCAATAGGTGTTGCCAAATCGCTGCTTAAGAATTGTCTCTGCATCCGGTTGCTTAATGTAAATGCGAGCGAAGTCGGTTACTGATTGCTTTACGGACTCTGATATGCTCCAGGGCATGCCATCAAACGATTTGTTTTGTTGGGTCCACACAAAGACAAGTAATTCTTGATATGATCGAGGGATGTGATTGTAACTTAAATCTTTGCCAAGGGGGTAATATCTCATAAATGAATCGATGTTTTTACTCAACAATGTATGAGCAAGCATATATTCGAATGCCATCTTGTTTTCTTTATTGTGTTGCACCAGTAAACCCAACATGATATCTTGCTCGGTAGGGCTGAATAGAAAATCTTCTTGATATCTAAGTCGTCTCAGTTTTCCCCATTCGGGATGCTTGTTTATTTTTTCTTCATTGTAAAGGTAAGTCAGTGTCTCTTCTGCCCATTTCTTGTAAAACAAGGTTTGGGATAGCGCATAAAGGTACTTGGCTGCAACTTCGTATTGGCCATTTATTAAATTGGTTTCTGCCAATCGTTTATAAGCACGTGCACTTTTGCGGAAGTTTGGAATAGCCTCCATCGCTTCAAACGTATAGCGTTGGGCTGTATTGATCATTCCTAAATGATAATAGGCTTCGCTCGTAGGGAGGGGTGAAGTGAAATCTCGTTGAAATACAGGTAATAACCCCTCTACTCCGTTTTGGTAAAAAGTGAACATGCGATCTCCCAATTGGTTAGTTTTGGCTAGTGCAAGATTTAGACAAGTTACTGAAAAGGGCGAAGTAGGGCTTTTCTTTTCAGCCTTTTTTATTACTTCAGACCACTTCTGAGTTCTTACTAAATAATCGTACTCTAAAGCTTCTTCTTTGGCCGAGTTTGTAGTGAAGCTAATTGATAGGTAAGCGATGCCAATGAGAGAAATCATTTGTGCTATAATTACTATATTACCATGCTTCTTGAGCTTGGCAGGCAAGATAATAAATAATGGCGGTATAAAGATGGCAAGAAAAAAAATAACTAACACGGTATATGGAAGAACTGCTGGAAATCTGTAGTAATTAATCCCTGTGAATAAGTTTGCCAATGGATATTGTATCCATTTTTGTGCAAGTAGCGGACAGGCAATACTTATTGCTACCAACACAATAGTGAGTAGCAGCGCTAAGAATACTTTCTTGGATTTGGCTGTTATAAACCATTCATGAAAGACGATAAGAATTACTGCGATGTAAAAAGCGCTACCAATGCACCAATATAGCAAGGGCAATAAAAGTACTCCATATGATATACGAATGATATTTAAATTTATCTTACTATAAAACAGTGTGAATACTAAACTAATGATGATTGCTATGACAAAAGAAAGCATTGCATTTTCATCACATAAAAAAGCCCAAATGGCGATAGAGGGAAGAAGAGTTAGTGGATAAAATGAATCAGCACGCTTGAAGCCTTTTGAAATAAACCAAATTAGTTGCTGCACTGCCACTAGCAGAATACTTATTAAAGCAGCACCAATCCAACTGTTGTAATAAAACTGAGTAATGAACTCACCCAGATAATCGGCTAATCCACCAGGGATTGAAATTCGCTCTTGCCAATAAAGTGCATCAAATAAGAAAAGCTGGAACTGCTCTTGATAATGTAAATGCGATGAGTAAAAGATTGTAAAAAAAAGAAATACTGCAATAGCTAGCGCTAAAGTGAATATTATCTTATTTAAGTTTTGTGTCATTAACTTCATATACAGGCGAATTAGAAGGTTTACTGGCTTTTCATTTTATTACTGCTTACTCAAATGCTTAATTTGATAATTTATCTAAGCTTTTTTTTTGTTCTTCACGCAAAGAGTGGTAAGTCATTGAATGGATAAACTGTCCTACTGTGTTGCTGTCATTTTGCATTAGAATCTGGTAATTAAAATCTTGCTGTCTAATAATTAACGTGTCTTTAAAGGATGCTAGTAATAGGGAATCTTGGGTGTTGCTTGCCTCTTTAATTCTCTGATGAAGAATAGCTGACTCACTATTTGTTTTTATTAAGTTGTTCTTCCAGTTTTGCAATACTTCATTTTGTGGTGTACCATAGGCAGCGCTTGTAGAGTCAGCAATGATGTATGTTGTACCCGGTTCGGTTATAACGATGAGTTCTTGTATCGCTAATCTTAAAAGAGGACGCATACGAAGAATCTTTACCTCTTCATCATTGCCTTTAAATGTGAATTTCCCATCTTTAATTCGGGTAGAGTCTACAGTCTCCGGTGATGCATTCTTAAATGGTACTAAATAGATTAATTCACCATCATATATGTTGGATGGCAATGAACCTGATATCTCATAGGTGTAATTTTGTGGTTTGCAGTGACAAAATAAAAAGAGTATACTGATTAATAAGATGATCTTCATGTGTTTTTAAAAGGATATTGTAAGATTGTTGATATCAGTTGAGGCTCATGTTGTTATCATAAAGTCTGTTGACAAATATACTGATTCTTAGAGCAACAAGCAACTAATCATTTTATAATTGTACGATATTATTCTTTTAATAAAGATAGAAGAGGTGAGCCGTAAGACTCACCTCTTGCTATTTAACCATTAAACATTTATATTATTCAACATATTATTGGTTGTTGAATTAATATCACAATAATTGTATTTGTTTATTCAGCCTTGAAATTCCAGAACCATGCAGTTCCCCAGTCGCCAGATCCTGGTTCGGGAGCACATAGGTGGAGTTTGTCAGCGTCTAGATATAAAATTTGATAATCATATTGATATGCATAGTTGCCGTTAAGCTGTACGCCAAGCAAAGGAATGCTACCGCTGAATGTAAGTTGACCTTCACTCCAGCCTTCTTTTACAGATGCAGATAAATCCCAATCGATAGTACCGGTTGTACCTCTGCTCATTTCTGTTTTCTTTCCAGCAAGCGTGAATTTCATCCATCCATTAAGTCCATCTTTAGGCAATCCTGCTTTATCACATTCAGCGTCAATGTCGCTTGCTTGCACTACCCACCAGCCTGGTCCATCGTTCTGTAAATATGCTCCATTACCAAATACACCATTTGATGCTTCTGTGTCCCAAGTCCATGTTTTATTGGTGAAATTACTACCAAATAGGTAAGAGTAGATTTGAGGAACATCCACATAATCTGTAATTGTTACGTTCTCGCTAAATCCTACAATAGTACCATCCTGATTCATCATTCTAACTGTTATGCTAGTTAAAGGAGGAACACCAATAATCTCTCCAGATGTTCCATAAGAGATGATATTGTTGTCTTGATCAAGAATTTGAACTGTCAATGTAGGATTGGTGGTATAGGTAAATTTATTCTGGTTAGCAACAGTCTGTGTAAGAGTTACAGCTTTCTGTAACTCTGCAACTGTCATATCTGCAGACTCTTTACCTTCATGCTCTATTATAGGATCGCAAGAAGCAAAAAATCCTGCGACTAAAGCCAATGTTAAATATATCTTTTTCATTTTCAATTGAGTTTAAATGTTATTGATTCCAACCAGCATATTCAGCATCGCCACCAGTCCAGCCTGGGTTTTGTGTTAACACTTCAGATAAAGATATCTGTGCTTCTGGAATTTTAAAGAAACCTGCAGTAGCTTTATAACGAGAAGAGTAACCTCCGTTTTGTGGAGTATTAGTTGTTGGAGTTCCTTCTACATAGATGTTTTGCCCTAATTGTTTATCTAAGGCATCTGCGGCAATGTGCCAACGGCGTATGTCATTCCAACGTGTTCCTTCGAAAGCAAGCTCCCAACGGCGTTCTTTTTGCAAAGCATCCAAAGAGTAGCCGCCTATAGGTGTTAGTTTGGCACGGGTGCGTACTTTGTTAATACCTTCTACATTTTCCTTCAATTCCGATTGCATTAAAAGTACATCGGCAAAACGCACTAATATTAAATCATGAATATTATTTAATTGCATGTTGATCGGAGCTGCGTCAGTTGACCATCCGTCAGGACCATACATAGCAATATCAAAACAAGCTAGATATTCATCATCTGGAAATTTATCAGTAAGAGTTGTATTTTTACAAGAAACAGGTGATTGCTTTTTAGCATAATAATCAGTTTCTTGGATAAAATCAGACCATCCGCCATAAGTGTAGTTAGGTAGCTCTTTCACATCTTGAATAGAGGCTTCTCTACGAATGTCGGTTGGTTCAGCAGTAGCCCATTCTCTAACTAAATTGGGAGTTACAGGGCCTGCACCCCAACCTTGTCCAAATGGGAATGTATTTCCGTAAGCTTGTCCACCACGTATACCGAAATGAAGTGAGTAACTATTACCATATCCAATAGTTGTTTGCCAAGAAGCTAATTTGTTGTATTTAATTGCAAACATTGATTCAGGATTTACTGCATTATCATTTTGAACCCATGCAAATCCTTTACCTGATGTATAAGGATAATCTTCCACAGTAAAACTATTGGTATAAGCCCATAAGTTTTGATAATCACTTACTAAAGAATATGCATTACTGCTAACAATGGCATCAAGTACACTTATAACATTTTCTTTAGTTAATGTAGAGCCATCTGCTAATGTTACTGATGTTAATGGAGAATAGTTAGTACTTGTAATTTCAGTAATATCTTCACCGTTACAATACATACCAGTGTAATACAACCATGCACGGCCTAACAATGCTCCTGCACCATATTTATCAAGATGACCATCAAGACCACGTTCAGCTGGCATAATATCGAAAGCTGTCTTTAAATCTAATAGTATTTGACCGAAAACATCTGCTGCCGAAGATTGTGGAAGATCTTCTGTTGAAGGTGTTGTAATCAATGGAATTCTACCAAATTGAGATATTAATTCATAATAATAGAAAGCACGCAATGTTAACGCTTCTCCTAATATTCTGTTTTTTGCATCCTCACTAGGAAATCCTTTACAGTTGTCTATTGCATTGATTAAACTATTAGCACGGAAAATACCAGTATAACGATCTGACCAAAATTGTTGCAGCATATTTTCTTGATAATTACATAATATATCTAATGCTTGCATTAATTTATCATTACCACCACCACCACCGTAGTTGTCATCACTAGCTAAAGTAGAAAGATAAAAGAAAGACATTTGAGGGTTAGCGCTAACTTGACTCAAATTTTGGTATACACCAGCTAACATTTGGTTAGCATCATCATAAGATTCTGGGAAGGTAGATGTGGTTTTATCGGTGTAATTGGTGGTATCCAATGCATCCTCACATCCATAAAATGTAAAAGCCAGAATCGCAAATATATATGTTAATTTTTTCATGTTACTCAAGATTAAAATTTAATATTAACACCTAGCATATAGGTTCTTGGAGTTGGGTAGTAGCCCAAGTCAACACCTAATGCCCATTCATCACTTGAACCACCATTAGAACCAATTTCAGGATCCATACCTTTATAATTGGTAATTGTGAATAAGTTTTGAGCTGCGAAATAAACACGAAGTTGTGGGAATGGACAGCCTTTCCAAAGTTTCTTGAAATCATAACCCACGGTTAAGTTCTGCATACGGAAATAGTCAGCATTTTCAATATAAATGTCTGATATTTGTTGGAAGTTAACCCCACTATTACCTGGAATCAAACGAGGATACTTGTTTGAAGTACCTTCACCATGCCAGTAGTTGAAAACTTCTGTAGTATAGTTTTCATATTGTCCATCAGTAAACTTACGATAAGAGCGAATGTTTTGTCCACCAAATGCACCATAAGTAGTCACAGCTAAATCAAAACCTTTATATTCGAAGTTTAGAGAGAATCCTAAAGTTAAATCTGGATGTGGGTTACCAATTTGAGTTTTATCATCTTCATTGATAATACCATCACCATTCACGTCAACGAATTTTAAATCACCAGGTTGTAGTGAGTTTCCTTGTAGCGCATTAGCTACTTTACCATCACAGTTTTTATTGATGTAATTTTGTAAGTCTGTTTGATTTTGGATTACACCTTCTGTTTTATATCCGTAGAAATAACCGATAGGTTTACCAACTTCCATGCGATAACAAGGAGAAGTATTTTGTGATAACACATCACCAACTCCTTCTATATAGCCTTTTGAGTTTTTAACTTCAGTTACTTTATTCTTATTGTGTGCAAGATTCAAGTTAACTCCATATCTAAAATCTTTGCCTACCATGTCATTCCAGCTTAATGCCAATTCAAAACCTTCATTTTTCACGGTACCACCATTGATATAAGCACCAGGTGCTCCCCATGTTGCTGGTTGGTCTGCTTGAATCAACAAGTCTCTAGTCTTTTTAATATAATAATCGAAATTAACACCCAATCTGCTACGTAAGAAACGCATATCCAAACCAATATTAGTTTGTTCTGAAGTTTCCCAAGTTAGGTCAGGGTTTGGCACGATATTAGGATATCCCCCTTGAGTGGCACTGTTCTTATCACCATATGGGTATTGTCCATAATCATCAAACTTAATTGTTGCTAAGTATTGGAAGTTTGGAACATTACAGTTACCATTTTCCCCCCAGCTGGCACGAATTTTTAAGAAATCCAACCATGAAGAAGCTGATTCCATCCAAGATTCATTGCTTACAACCCAACCTGCAGAGAATGATGGGAATATACCCCAACGTTTGCCCCTTGCAAAGTTTGAAGAGCCGTCACCACGAAGAATAACGCTTGCCATATAAGTTTCATTGTAGTCATAGTTGATACGACCAAAGAATGAAGCCAATGCACCGTCACCCCATGGAGTGCCTGTAGCTGCAGTAGGAGCTGTAGACATTGAGTTGCTCAACCAAGCGCGTTTGAAGTCATCGAATAAAAGGTTGTTGGCAGTTGCCGACATACTTTCACCCATGCCATGGCCTGATTTTTGGAATGCTTGTCCTACTAATACATCAAAGTTGTTTTTGTTTAATACACTAAAACGATAGCTTAATGTGTTTTCGATAGACCAACTCCAACCTGTACCCATTGATTGAGATACGCTATTAACAGCATTGCTATCTCCTTGATCATTAATCTTATATACAGGGCTATAACCGCGCCAAGAGTTTGAACTTTGTTTATAAGTAAATTGACCACGATAGTTCAAATTCTTAATAGGTTGAATTTTTAAATAACCACTTAAAGTCATACCATAGTTTTTGCTAAGGTTATTACCTTGTTGGCTATTAACCATTTTGGCGATAGGATTACTTGTATATGAGTTATAGTCAAACCAACCTTGTTGGCTAGTTCCACCTGAGTTTTTTAAATCATCATACATATAATAACCACCATCAGAATTATAAGCAGGAATCAATGGATTAGCACGCAATGCATTAGAGATATCATTGGTGTATTGATTTCCTGTATTAATACCCGATTGTTGGTTGTGGTTATAGAAGAAGTTTTGTCCAAAAGTAATAATGTCCAAATTGCCTTTTCTCCACAAAACATGCTCTGAATTCATACGTACAGTACCGCGTTTGAAGTTAGAAGCACATGGTTTACCTAAGATACCGTCTTGTTGAGTAAAAGATACACCAGTTGAGAATGTAGAGAATTCAGAACCGCCTGCAATGTTAAGAGAGTTGGTAGTTGTAAATGCATTTTTATTACGCATTTCTTCTAGCCAGTTTGTTCCCTTATCACTTCCGTCCATATAAGCATTATATTGAGCTTGCGACATGTATCTAGTCCATTCATAAGGATCTTTACCTGTGTTGAAGTTAATTTGATCCATAATGCCCATGTATTGTTTAGCATTAAGTAGATCGGGCATTCTATACACATTTTGCCATCCGAAACTACCATCATAGCTTACCATGATTTTACCCACTTTACCTTGTTTGGTAGTAACCAAAATTACACCATTGGCAGCGCGAGCACCATAGATTGCACTAGATGCAGCATCTTTCAAAACGTCTAATGATTCGATATCTCCAGGGCTTATTGCATTGATATCTCCTTCAACACCGTCTATAATATAAAGAGGAGTAGTGCTACGGTTAGAACCAGCACCACGAATGTTTACTTTAAATCCTGAGCCCGGTTGGCCAGATTCAGTAACAATATTTACACCGGGAGTTTGACTTTGAAGTGCATTAAGTGGGCTAACTGTGTTTAACTTAGCGATATTGTCGCCCTTTACTTGAACTGTAGCACCTGTTACAAGTTTCTTTTTCTGTGTACCATAACCCATTACTACAACTTCATCCAATGACTGTGAATCTTCTTGTAGTGTAACTTTTACATTGCTTTGATTAGCAACATTGATTTCTTGTGGAATATAGCCGATATAGCTAATGATAATAGTTGCGCCTGGTTCTACATTAAGACTGAACTTTCCGTCTAAGTCAGTGATTGCGCCGTTGTTAGTTCCTTTTTCAATAACATTTGCACCAATAATAGGATCGCCAAAAGCATCCAATACGGTACCTGTAATTTTTTTCATTTGTTGCACAGCTTCAACATTAATAGAGCTGTTTGCCATAAGTTGTGGAGTATAACCCAGTCCAAAGACTGAACATACACCAACTAGCAGTGCTGTTTTTCTGAAATTTAAATTCATACTTGTATTCTTCTTAGATTTATTAATTTGCATTATCTGCATAATGCGTTTTTTAGGTCAACTAAAAAATAGTAAGGATAATACCTTAGCTGGTGATGATGAGCTTTTGCTCACTTAAGGTTATGAATAATCTATCATAAGCGTGTTTTCTTTAAATGGTTATACATAGTAATTAAATTATTGAGTTGTAATAGTTTCTTTCATAAGTACAAAAATAAGCTGTTGTGTTGTATGATAACGGTATTATTTTATCATATTGTGGTATTAATTTGATAAATGTAACATAAAATTCGATATAAAAACTATTTATTGCAAATTACTTTGGGCGTAATGTTAAAATAACTATTTGTTTCTTAATTTGCAAAATCTTGTTAATTTTAATTTATCTTATCTATATGTATTGGTTTATCATTAGCAGGTATATTATTAGTGGTAGTTAATAATATGATGTATGTAATGGCTGACTTTCTGTGAGTTTTGGGAGCTTTATCTTTAATTGTTGTAAGAATAATTCCCCAGTTGGTTTTAATAAAGAAGCCAGTGCGTAATGCATCATTACGCACTGGCTTCTTTATCATTAGGCTGTTTGCTTTTACTTAACAACTATTTTTCTTAATATCATTCCTTCGTTGGTTTCTATTTTTATTATATATGTTCCACTGTTGGACAAACTAAACTTGAAGAGTTCTTCATTGATATTACCTTCGTTGAAAACTAGCATACCGCCTGTATTGTATACCATTATTTGCTCAATCATCAATCCCGATGATGCAGACAGAAATACAATTTTCTCTTGTGAGTAAATCGATAATGATTGCTCAGTATTATTGATTGGTTCGCTACCAAGAATATAATATCTTCCTGCAGTTGTCCCTGAAACGGTGATACTCATTCCTGAGTACAGTTCTGTGTGACTCTCTGTTTTTGCATCATAGAGATATAGAGGGCTAGCAATCGATTCTACACCATCGAAGCAGATTGTCACTTCACCAGAGTCATCGCTTTGTAGTCCTAATGGAGTACTGATAATCTCTGGTAATACATTGATACTGGTGGTTTGCAGTCCTGCTACAGTATAAATCGTAGGCATTTCTGCCAAGTTGCTATCAAACAAAGCTTCAGCATCCTCACTATCTATAAAGTCATTATCTGCTGCGGCATCAATCACAATCGTGGCAGTGCTACGTAACTCATTGCGCTGAGCTGTAATGGTTAATGACGCTATACCGTTATCTCCTCTAGTCAAAGTGCCACTAGCTACACTACGCTTCACCATCATGGCAGGTGTGAAGGTAGCAGAAGCTGTGCCACCTGCTTTTAGCTTCACAAAGAATGACTGCATGGGCACCACGTAGCTCAATGTGCCTTGTATATAAGTTTTCTGCTCGCTCGATGTAACTAACCAGTATTTAGCTTCAAATTGGGGATTAGCTGCGAAGAATAGATTCATATCAATGGTAGCCATATACGGATTGTTCATCAAGTATAAATCGTTGGTGCTATGTCCATTGGTTAATAGTGGAATAGTGATGACTCCACCCGTAGTGCCATAGGTGCGTAACTTTCCCGCATTGCTTCGAGTAATGGCGGTGGTATTGCCTGTAGCGCTAATGTTGCCTGTCTTGTCATCGTAAGTATAATAACGATAACTGGTGTCGGCTTTTGGCAAACGGAATAACACTTTAGTGCCCTGTGCATCTTGTCTATCGGGTTTGATAGAGAAGCCCTGCGAACTATAATCTACCGCCACATCATTGTATACATAGCTCCAACTGGCTACGGTGGCCTTGTAAGCATCATACTTTGTTCCATCGGGTTTTAACACCATAGAGCTACTCTTATCCCAACTACGTTGATAAACGGGTAGTTGCGAACGGTTGTGCTTCGCTAGCGTAAGATCGAAGGTGATGGGTTGGAATGCCTCAGTCTCTTGACGACGGTTTGCCAATGGCAAGTACATATCGCCAGCTACTACACCGTGCAAAGGAGATGCCAACATATACCAACGGTTGGCTGTCAATTCAAACTCTACCCAAGCCTTATCGTAGGTCAATAGATGCTGATACTGAATCTCGGCGCTTGGCTTGAAATAGATCTGATCGCAATAGTTACCATAAAACTTCTCACAATCGTAGCCCGAAGTGGCAGCATTCTTCACCATCATATCATATTCAATATTGGTTGAGGCCGCTTGTCCGCCTGTCATCGAATTAGTCATGTTCAACACATTGGTAGATGCATTGGTAGAAAGTGCATAAAGTGCCGGCTCGGCATCGGTGATGATAGTTACCTTGGTAAACTTCATAGGCACGTAACCTTGATGCACCAATCCATCGCCCGTAGTGAGTGGATAGTTGGCATACGAGTCAGTATTCTGTCCGCTGATATCTTTATACAAACGAGCCTGAGTAGAACGAGTCCAGTTGGCATCATTATTCCAGTTGTCTCCCGTTCCTGTATAGGTCAAGTATTCAGGCACCACCTTGATGGTGAACGTTGCACTGTTGGAACAAGTATTGCCGGCTGCCGATCCATTTTTATAACTGAATCTAACTTTATACCAATATCCTTCGTGCACGGTGAATGACTTTAAGGTACTCTCTTTGAAGTTGAATACGATGTAATAATCCGTGCCGGTGGTAGTAGCGGTCAACTGATTGATTTTTGCTATGGCATACACACCCGATGTCATGGTAGAGGCATAACTTGTAAAGTATGGGTCGTTTGTCTCTATCAGATTCAAATAACTATTGTTGCTGTCAATCTCTAAGTTTGCTGTTTTGGCAACAGTTTTATCTGCTCCATTCATATAGTTTTTAATAGGCACAGTAAGCAATGCCCCATTAGTTTGCATATCCGTCAGCTGTTTCAATCCTAAACGGATGGCGTTTGCTCCATCGCCAATGGCAGTATAGTCTACCGGAGAGAATCCTAGATAAAGATTGGGGCTACCTACCGATTTAACTTCTATATCTTGCTTAATAAGCTGATCATTGCATAGGGTAATGGTTTGTGAGTTAACCACGATTTCGCTTACCACCACCTTTGCCGTGAAGGTATTAATGCCTTTCAACAAAGTAATTCCGGTTAATGTGCGACTATTGAATGACATTTTGCTTGTATATTGCTTTAATACAGCGATGTTGGCGGCTGTCAGACTTCCTTTGGCTTTATCTGCTGTCCAATAACTTTCCGCTATTGTTCCCGTAATAGTAGACGTTCCTGTAGATGATACCGGATAAGCGGTACTTGATCTGAGATTGCTCAAAGCTGTAATCAGCTCTGTTGGCATTACTCCTCCTAGATACCAGTCGAAGTTTACATTAGTAACAAAGTATTTTCCACCCTCACCGTCGGGCAAAGCCAAGGTAGCAGTCAGCGTTTTTAAGTCTGTACTTGTTTGCGTACAACCTATCTCATAAGATGAAACCACACTGTTGCTTAAGTCTTTCAATACCACACTTTGTTGTTGAATTACAAAGCCATCGCTCGCAATAGAGCAAATATCATTGGGCTTGCCCCAAATCCAATCGCTACTACTGCTTGTTTGATACCCGATAGTAAAATAGTAAGCCTCGTTTGGATCAAATGTGATATTAAAATTATCCCTAAAGACAAAATACCTCTTATCGCCAGATTGCCTATAATTGACCAAATCGGTGGTGCTGAACGTACCATTAATCGTGGTAGTTCCATATTCGCTCAATGCGGTAGCACCAATATTATAATTCAATTTCAGTACTTCCCCCTTGCTATTCACAATACGATATCTAAGCTCTTTTGTTGCCCCCTCAGCTAGTCCGAGCAATGTTACCAATCTATCATAATCGGCCTCCATGCGTGTCAAAACAGTGTGATCTCCGCAGTCAATACTCTTTTGATACATGTTGACTTTTGAAGTTTGTATAAAGACTCGAATATCATCTACTGCATAATCGGCACCATCCGTATTCTTACAATAATTATCAATCGATACCCGATAATGATCGTATCCTTTATTCTCTATATTTCCTTGCAAAGTAATGTCGGCAAATATTTGTCTCCATTGTCCTCTACCCGGTACAATCTCCGACATGGTTGAATGTAGTATCGTTTCCTTCCCACTACTGTCCACACCATATATCTTAAACATAATTTGTGGCTTCTCGGCCGCATTGGTTAAATCGGCTACCCAAGCAATAAATACGATATTTGTTCCCGTACAGAGCTGCGAGTTGATATCTATCGATACAAGTGGCCTAGACTCTTCGGAAGCATCGGTATACATGAAGTATCCATACTTTGTTTTACTGCTATTATAATAGGTTCTATCAAAAAACTCCAATGAACCGTTACCACTGATGTCATTCCAATACCACCGATAACCGTTATCTTTATTCTTAGACACACCAGCCACGTTGGCAGAT
Source organism: uncultured Bacteroides sp. (assembly GCA_947074235.1). Taxonomy (GTDB): domain Bacteria; phylum Bacteroidota; class Bacteroidia; order Bacteroidales; family Bacteroidaceae; genus Bacteroides. The sequence continues at coordinate 20,661 of CAMTOV010000015.1, forward strand.
TTATAATAGCCATATTCTCCATGAGCCGGAACAGACATCCCACCACCGGTTTTTGTAGACTTTTTGCTAATTAAGCTAGGATAGATATATCCGTAATAACTTTCGTTCAAGTTATCGGGATAAGTACGCATATTGTTGGCTGCGTTAGTTGGTCTGCTATAATCATAAATCGTTTTAGCCTCGTCCTGATTGTCGAAGTTGATTTCTGCAGCAAGTGTATATTTAGTTAGCAAGTATTCGTAAGTACGCTTGCGGTTGATATCCATCTGCAAACTATCCATAGTCATAGCTTCTCGGTTGGGCTTGAAAGAACATTTGCTGTATCCTATCGGAACTTTATTGGCTAAGCTGCTCCATTGAGCTTTGGCAGCGGTTGCAGTATTCCATGTGGTAGCAGTGCTGGTCGCACTAGAAAGATAAGCAAATACCTCAAATGGTTCATTGTAGTTGATACTGTTAAGAAGTTTTTTGGTAAATGTAAAGAAACGAGCGTTTTTGGCATTGGCTGTTCCTGCTGTATATGCATAGATGATATTATTGTTTTGCACAACAAACCACACGATAGATTGTCCTTGCACATAAGTACTAGCCCACGTTCCAGCATCACTGGTGCTGCTTTGTGTCAAAGGGTAGAAGAAATAATTGGCTGGAAGTCTATTTTCTACTCGCAACGAGAACTTGGTGGAGTCGTGACGACAATTCAAAGTTACATCAGCATTATGCTCATAAAAAGATTTTAAGTTAGGTTTAGTAATTGCTTTTATTGCTTCAGCTTGTTCTTTAGCCGGGCGCACATTAAATAAATATCTGATGTTGACGGTAGGTTCTTTAAACACATTACCGGTAAAGACATAATCTAGATAATCACTAATATCACAAGCTATAATTTCTCCTGTAGATGTATTAGGCAATGTAATCTTCATAACTCCCACATCACTTTTTACGGTACCTTCGGGATAATTATAGCAGAAATGTCCCCAACTCGTTTTTGTGAGAGCTGTTCCATTATTGATAGCCACTATGCTAGATGCTTTATCTGTTTTATAATCATACCATCGATAATAACCATGTGGCTCAGTTGTGCTTCCTGCACTAGTATTTACTACTCCATTATTGTTTCGCATACCATATAGTGGAAGCACCATCTGAGTGGTTGTGCCGGGTTCTACATAAAGATTATAAGTCCAGGTACTTGTTTTTTGATACTTCTGTCCATACTCTTCTTTTACCTGGTCGGTAGTATAAATGCTTCCTCCGGGTCTATAATTGTGTACAAAACTTAGATTTTCTATGGCATAAGTCATGAACTCAAACTGAAGTTTCAGGTTGGTTGGCTCTTTTGTGATGGAGCCCTTTACTCCCATTGAGGAAATGCCAGTTGTATCGTTGGTTACTACGCAAACCACTTTCGTGTTAATCCATTGCGAGGTGGTTGGCCTTTTAATTGTAGCTTCTAGCGTTTGGCTTCTTACGTTTGTATCGGTGGTAGACTTCACCCAATCTTCGGCATGCTTGGTGTAGTACACAAATCCTTGCGCATACTTTGTACTGTTAAATGCAGCTTGGGTACAAGCAAATTTCCAATTAGTCAAGTCGGTTATAGTGGCACCGGTAGTATTGTCTACCAAATACCAGCGAGCATATAGGTTAGGAAACCAAGTGGCCTCTGTTACAGCCAAAGCTTTGGTGAGTGTATCTTTGGGCACAGTAAACTTTAGTGAGTCTACTGCTATGGCTGTAGCACTTAGATAATTTGAAAAAGAATACTTCTTGGCGGTAGATGTTAAGTTTCCTAGCGTAGATATGGTAGGAGCTTGTGCCGAGAAATTAATCTTCATCTTCAGGTTGCTGGGTTCTTTCGTCAGTGTTCCGGCATAGTTGGTATTATAGTCTGTGATATTATTGGGAGTCAAACCCGTTAAATCATTTGTTAAGATACATACTACTTGATAATCATCCCATTTGGCAGACGACGGTTTTGTTACCTTTATTTGCATCAGTTGCCTTCTGTTCCCATTATCACTCGTTCTAATCCATGGCACAGTATGGTTGATATTCATTACATAATATTGACTATTGTAAAGAGTATAGTTGGCCACACTGTTTATAGGTTCAAAAATCCAGCTGCCCGTACTACCTGTTGTGGTGGTAGCTGACATCACATTTCCGCTTTTATCGGTGATATACCATCTTAAATAAAGCGTGCCATATAAATTATTCTCAGTAGTTCCTAATGTGGTGATAATAGAAGGTATGATGGTAGCCAGGGAGAATGTCATACTCTCTGTGGCTGTGCCTATAATGGGGTTGTTATAATTACTAGTTACACCTGTACTGGGGAAAGTGGTGAGTGTAAGTGTAGAAGTCGCATTTTGCCCCCATACTTGTCTGCTTATCATACAGCAAAGCATCAGTAGGCTGATAGTTAATAGTCTTATATGTAGTGTATTTCTTTTCATCCGCTTATCGTTTTATATAGAGTTGATAGGTTAGTGTACGAGCAACTGTACCATCCGTCTTTAATGCATTAAAGGTAAGCTCATACAAAGCAGTGCCCGACGAGTTGCCAATATTGCCAATAATCTCTTTAGTCGTACTATTGTAGGTAGGTGCTGTTACAAAGAAACCTGTAGGAACACTTCTGGCAGCCATACCCGTTAGCACATAGCTCACGCTACTTCCATCAGAATACTTGGTGATGGTAGGGCTGATTTCAAAATCACCATTGCTACTGAAGGTACAAGTGAAACTGCCATCTGAGTTATTGGTTACCGATGCAGGATACACGCCGATAGGCGGGTAATCGACGACTTTAATGCTTAGCTTATAATCATCGAGTGTAATAGGAATAACACTATATTGATTGCGTTTGAATGTTTGCCAATTGAGCAACGCATAACGCAATTCTTGTGTTTTACTGCCTTGATCGGTGTTGAGGCTAAGCATAAAATAGTGTGGAGTATCGGCTGAAGACAACATACTCTCATTTATATAGCATGTTACGTTTTGAGCATTAGCACTAGTAGTACCCGCAGCAATGGTGATAGGCGATGCCAATGTATAAGTATAGTTGGCCACTATGTCATACTTGCTTAGTGTGGCAGGGGGAAGTGTGGCTATTTGGGCAGTAGCAGCAGTAATACTATTCAGCGTAATACTGTTTAGTTTTACATCTAAAGCACAAGCATTGGCTAGTTTTAATGTCACTTTCGCCATCATGCGTATTGTTCTCAGTTCAATGGTTTGTTGTTGTAAATTGGCCACCTTGATGGTTTGAATATTGCTCATAGGTATACCGTCAGAGGGTATATTACCATTGACAAAAGCGGTGCAGGTAGGCTTTAACTGAAGAGTACTGCCTACTGCTGGGGTACTCGATGTAATAGAGCTTAATGCAATATTGGCAAACGAATAAAACCGCTTGTTGCCGGTAGTAAGCACCACATTCGTTACATAATCTTCTTCTTTCACTCCACTGGTATAGCTGCTCGATAAAATTGATTCTATTTTATCGTTTACATCAGTCACCACAATCGTCCAGTTTTGCATCATTTCGCTGTCAAGGGCGTTGCTGTCGGTCCACCGGGTAGTGGCGCTGCTCAATGGAGCTATCATTAAATCAACGGTAACGGGATCTCCCTCTACTTCCTCGTTGATAGTAGAGTTAGAATCATCGCAAGAACAATAAAGTAACGATAATAGTGCGATAAGCAAATATGTTAAGTTAATAGGCTTCATATTTAAGCGTGTTTATTACATAATAATTTCAGGATGCACTCTTAGCTCCCAGGGTTGCACATATAGATGAATTCGTAAATATTCATCCATGTCTGTAAGATTGTTCGGAACTGGAGTAGGATCGCCAATCTTTTGGAATGAATTAATTACTAATCGATATATATTATTACGAACAATTCCATACTCCATTTTGCTTACTACACCTAGTATATTGTCATTACTATGTCGAATATAATATCTGTAGTAACACACACCATCGGTGTATTTTACGGCTCCTGTTATGGCCTGATTATAAAACTTGCCATTGAGTAGCCACAAGTCGCTTCCGACTGTGTAACTAACTACTGTTGTTCCATCTGTAGCATATACTACTTGTGGCACATAGGTGGCCTGTACTAGTATTCCCGTGGTGAAACAGTTTACCTGATTATCCTTGAGCATGGTATTCTCTTGTGCGTAGTCAAGGATGTAATAGCTCTTACCATCAGCATCTGCATTGGTAACCGAAGTTACTGCTTTGGGAACAATGGTTTTGTTGATGTGATTGCTATACCAGCCTTCAACAGCTGTAGCATTGCTTGTATAGTAGCTCACTGTTTTTTGCACACCACTTTGCAATAGCATGTAAGGGCTCACTACATAGTTGGTTTGGATGCCCGAGACGGGTGATTCATCTCCCAGTATTACAATATCGCTTGTAGCACCGCTCTCGCTTACACGTTTTAATAGATACTGGCCTGAGGTAGATTTCCATAAGTTGAAAGGTGTGATATGAGTGGCGCGCACTTTATCGGTAGTGCCATTGTCTATTGCATATTCATAATAGCTGCTATTGAGAGCTGCATTGGGCACAATGTCGATGCGCGATGCCAATCGTTCTATGGTAGATGAAGCTCTTATAGGATCGCCTTGTGTACCAAGCGTCTTTCCGTTTTCTTTTACGATAAAGTTATTAATCTTTGAAGAAACCATTACAAAAGAGTCATAATTTGAAATAGAAGGTGCAGTGGTATACGCATCATCGTAGTTCAAGTAATTTCGTAACTCGTTGAGGTTATGTATCGATTTCTCTGTCCAGTCGCCACCATTGGCCAACACAACCAATCGTGTGTTTTCTGTAATTGTAAAGTTCTTTATTTGCATTACGGGTGAGCGATAGGTGAAGTTGTTTGCAGCAGTACCACTAAAATTGATGTTGTCGATAAACATGGAGTAAATCTGTGGATTGCTGTTGTTGTTGATACCATCGACATCGGGGGTAGTATACAAAAACAAAGTAAGATTATAAATTTTGCTTTCGTTATTAATGCCATACTCGCGTCCGTCTCCATCCAATCCACCGTTAGGGTTGGTTCTTGTATCAACGTCTTCGCTTGTGGTCGATATAGTCAAGGTAATGTAAGCGTCCATTTGTGAAAGTTCGTCCAATGATGTGCAGTCGCTATAATTATCATTAAAGCAACCAATAAACAGTATGCTACTTATCATTGCGATGAGTAATGGCATCTTGTGAATATATTTTTTTATTACTGTGGACATCTTTTCTGGATAGGCTGTTTTATAATAAGCTACAAACTGACTCTCTGAATTCGCTTACTCCACGAAAGGATGGAAATACTCAAATCGACATACTGCCAAGTATCACCTTTCAAGAAGAAATCGAGTTTGTAGTTGTATTCTCTATCTAAGAACTCTTGAGCCGAATATTGGTAGCGTTCTACCGCATTGCGACCTTGAGCCAAGCAATCGGGTAGATTAATAACAGCTACCTCTGCTTTGGTTTTTTTGTTAACTATTACCAGCAAAGCATTATCATTGGGGTTGCTGTAATAGATAAGGCGATTGAAGGTAAGCCCATAGTGAGCTGCTCTTTGCAATACATTGCCGAATGCATCAGCAAAGTCTGTTACCCATGTATCATGTGGGGTATATTTCAATTCTTCCTCACCCAATACTGAGTTGTCATAATTGGTAGTACCGTTATTGTCTAAAATATATACTTCAAAATCGTCGGTACTTATGTTTGCTTCATCATCTAGTTGACGTAGCGAAACGGTTAGCATCTTAGTGTTTCTAACCATGCTCAGCGTATCGAAAGACGCGCGTATAGAAGAGGCTGCAATATGCGTTTTGTTTATTGCATGAAATGCAGTATCCATAGGCATGCCTTGGTTATTTACAATGGCGGGATTGCTTGCATCTATACGTGTAGTTGCAAGCTCTCTATCAAGTGTTACCTGTAACTTGCTGATATCATCTCCAGGCTGTAACTGCGTGCGACGATATTTTGCTCCTTTGCCTTTCTGCGTTTCCTCGTACGACTTTTGATGTGCCAATGCTACAAGACGATATTTTCCTTCGGGCACTTTGATGTGCATCTTATAATCGTACTGCTTAAGCGGAGTATATCCCGCTTCAGCTACATTGTTCTCTTCTTGTTGCATCACAAATCGGTTGTTTTCGTCAAACACATAGAGGGTAACCCCGCCTACATGATCACGAAACATGTCCGAGCGCTGTATGTTGTAGTCATACTTAAATGATACGTACAAACCTGTAGGACAATCGCTCAAATCGGTTTTCATCATATCGCAGCCAATTATAATCCGGCTACCTACTGTTAGCAAGATAACTACTGATAACTTATATAGATTGAGATGTCTTTTCATATTATAGCTTTCGATAATGATGATTGAGATAAGAGGAATTGAACCTCTCAGCTCAATCGTCATTATTGTTGTTGTTTTGAGGCTTTGATAACATGTTGATATTCAGTGTTGTTTTTCCTTGTTGCTGACCGCGTATGACCAGTATGCTGGCAAGGCGTTGTCAGTAAACCAACTCTACCACACTGATAAATCACCGTTATTTAAAGTCTGAATTTAGATATTACAAGTCAACTTTTTGATAGCGTCTAGCCCAAGACAAGATGTTGATTGTACAGTCAATATAATACTTCACGTCATCGTCTGGAGCATCTGGAGTTGGAGTAACAGGTGATGTTGGGTCTTCAGGAACGGTTGGGTCAGTACCAGGATTATTAGGATCTACTCCAGGATCAGCTGGGTCAGTAGGATCAGTAGGATTACCTGGATTTACAGGATCGCCAGGTGTTGGTTCGTCTGGGCTTTCAGGATCTACACCTGGGATGCCAGGTATGATAGGATCACCGGGGCCATTGTTTACAGTATTGAATGCAAGTTGATACCAGTTGTTGCGCACAATACCATAGCGGCCAAGATAATCTCTTGTATAGTTGTTATCAGTACCAATTGTATAATTGGTTGCATTATCCCATGGAGTTAAATCTTCTCCAAAGTGTTTAACGCGAGCTATATAGTAGCATACTCCACCTTTATAATAATCATATCTACCTATTTCCTTATTTACATCTGCTACAATTGTATTACCGGTACCATTGATAAGGTATGCGGTTGTAGTTATAGTATTTCCACTAGCAGTGTAGGTGTAAGAAATAGAACCTAATTTAGCTCTTTTCAATGCTTTGTTTTGCGAGCCGGCTTTTGTAAAGAAAGTAAAGCTGTTTATAGCAGTAGCAGTAGGAACATCGATTTTCAATGCAGCTAAGATAACGGATTTAAATTGAGCAAGTGTAAGGGGTCTGCGTTGGTCACCCATGTAGAAGTCTTCTGCAGTGCTGCCATTAGATAGATAGTTGGCTTGCATCAATACCCGGGTTGTTTGACCTTGCTTTTGGTTGGCTACATTGAAAGTGTTTTCTAAGCAGTAATCATAATTAGGATTGTTGCTGGCAACCTCCTTAAGTGCGTTAAGAGTATTTCCAGAAGTATAGTAAGTATCAAACTTATAATTATCGCCAGTACCATCGTAGTTAGGGTCTACTGCATAATAAATGCGAACAGGATTGGTAGCTAAACCATAGAAACGGTTTGTAATACCTGTGCCGGCTACTTGGAAGTTGCCATCAATCAACCAATCTGTATCGATATTGCGCACAGGGTAGGTTGCAGTATTGGTAATGTCCAATCCCCAGTTTGTAAACGCTACTTTATCATTTCCATACAATTCTGATGATACAGGTATAGTATAGGTCCAGTTGGACCAACCTTCACTGTTGTGAGTAACTTCTACCTTACCTAATATGCGCTCTAAATAAATATTCGAAGTAGCTTCAGAAGCAGCAATCACAGTAGATTTTGGGAAGCATTCTACGAGAGTGACAGTGTTGTCAACATTTTTGATAGGTGAACTAGACATGAAGAAACCGCTAGAGTTGAAATCGGTTGCTGTCTTGCCTGTCAAAGCTGCGTTGAATGAACTAAATGTTCCGGAGGTAGGAATAACCACCTTGCTTGAATTCTTATTAGCAATAACCAGTGCATAGCATGCAGCTTGGCTATCTACAGTCATGTTTAAGCTAACGGTAGATGTAATATTACCATTGTTTTTAATTTCATTGACACTAAAGTCGGTAGTTGTATACACTTTTGTAATAGTTGCTGTCGGCGAATTACCATCAAATAGTATCACTGTTAAGTCATTAATTTCGTACTCAGCTGCAATACCATCATCAAAGTTGTCATTTGCTGTGCCTTCGCCAGCTCTTGTACCTGGTGCAGTAGTACCCGGCAGCGTTACATTCAACGAAATAAATGCTTCACCCTCCGTTGGACTAATAGGATCGTTTGCGGCCAAATCGCCGTCGTCGCTACACGATGCCCATGCACCTGCCGCGAGTAACATAAATAAGAAATGTCTAATCTTCATAATTCTCAAATTTTAAGTAAATAATAATTTATCTAATTCTACTTATTTCTTGTAATATGGCTAGGTTGATGGTAGCCTCGGGAATGCCCGCTGAAGCTGCCTGCTCAAGCAATGGCTGGGCAGCATCTAGTTGCCCTTGTTGTAGCAGCAACACTCCTCTTGCATGAATAGCTTGCATACTATCACCGGCATTCTGCAAATAACGTTCGGCTGTTTTCAAATCTTTACGGTTGATTGCTGCAATGGCCACGTTGAGATTGGCGGTAGGGTCGCTGGGATAGAGGCGAGCTGCTGTTTCAAATACATCTATATATTTCTGGCTATCTTTAGGGAGGCTCTCGGCCACCATAAACATCTCTTGCAATGAAAGCAATTGTGGACGAACAAATATTAAATCGACAGCTTCTTCGAGTGAGAACGAGCGAACGGTGTAGTTTACTACATAGTCGGAGTGACGAAGTGCAGGATACCAATTGTCTAACATGAAACGATAAGTAGCGGGATACTTCGTTTTGATAGCTTGATCTTTGGCATCGGGCGAAAGGTTGCTATCTATAATGGCTAGTATATCATTTTTATCCGTCAAGTCGCTATCTTGTACAAATACTCTCAGACCTGCCCAATCTTCAGGAGTGGATGCTACATGAAATATTGATTCGGGGAAGTCATATTGTTTACGAACATATTCCTTTAAAGCTAAAGCACGACCGGCAGCCAGGCGCTCGTTGTTTTGATAAGAACCTTCGGGCGATGCATAACCATGAATATCAATAGAGGTGATGGTGGTAAACGAATCCTGCTTCACCAGGTTAATGATATTTAAAATCTTCTGCAATTCAATAGGATTGCGACGGAAGTCAGGATAAATGGTTGTTTGATTGACAGGAAAGTCAAGGTAGGCGCTTCCTTCTTCTTTACGTATCTTCTGCGCTTGTACTTCGGGAGATATCAATGCGATAACAATGCCTTCTTCTGGATAGTAATCGTAATACGGAAGCATTGCAACAACATCGGCTGTATTGCTATAAATTTTGCCGCATCCACAGAGATCTTCGATTATAACCAGTTTGCCACCGGCCATCCATGGTTGATAAGATGCTGATTGTATGTAATCAATCTGCTGTGGCTTGCTATTATAACGTCTCACTTCCATTCCGTTGCTATATTCACGATTGCCACCACGCTCAAATATAATATGCTGACGACGACCAGAGATTACAATCGGTTGCAACACTTCGTGCTCGCCATCTTGACCGGCAATAACAGGAGTAAATGCCATGAAGCGATTTGATTTAATCTTTAGGTTGTTTAAATTGAAGTTTAACCCAACTACAATTTGCTCATTTACTTTGTCCACGGCTACTTGCTCTACAACAATTTGGCCTTCTGCCAATTGCTTGTTGCTAACAGTGTTTTGCGCCGTTGTATTTACGGTAAAACAACCTAGAGTAAATATGATAAGTAATAAGGGTAATATTTTTTTCATGCTTTTACGATTTAGTTAGTTAAAACAGGTAAACAAGACTAATTGCAGCTTTGGTGGGGCCAACATAATTCGTCTTAGGATGCTCAAGCTCTTCACTACATTCATCGCACGTAAACTTCTTATAATTGACACGTAGATAACCTACCCCTATTGATGCCTCTATATTCCAGTGCTTTGATAGAATCCATTGGTAACCATAGGTGATACCTCCACCTACCAACCAACCCTCATATCGATAATCTTTCATGTCTGGCCAGATGCCAAACGGAGCTTTTATCCCCTTAATGTTATACTGTCCGCCAAGGGCATGTACACCTAAAAAACTACCATTGAACCGATGACAAAACCACCATCGATATTCGGGTGAAAGCAACCAGTGTCTGAACTGTTTTGAATCGGAGAATTTCCAAGGATTTAAGCTATACATCAACTGAATAGTTTGCTTGGAGGTTGTGCCAAGCTCAAGGGTTAGATTGGGAGTTGTAGTGGCATCATATAAAACATTCGTTTTAATTGCAACCTCTTGTGCCGAAAGAGTAAGGCTAAAGCCGATTGCTAATGCTAGCAACACCTTTTGTAAATACTTCATTCTTTTTTCTTTTCGAGTTTATATATCCTATAGCCTATCGTCTGATTCTTGTTGCGATGATTGGCAATAATTAATTTTTAATGAACAACTCTCAATGGTCTATTTTTAATTTGATTGAGTTATTTTTTAAAGTAATTAGGATTGGATAACCATTTTTCGATAAAGAATGTTCGTAGATTAAATTGAGTAAAATAAAGCTATATATAATTGTTGTTTTTAGTATGTAAGAAGCTGATTTTATAGTGATATAGTATAATAAAAGGTGTTTGTACTGTATTGGTTAGAAGAAAAATTATGCGATTCTACAAGGTGCTAGAAGATAATTTAAGAAGCTTGATATTGTATAATCATCTACTGGTTAGCTGTCCCTGTTTTTATAAACAAATGCCTTACAATCGATGTTTTACGATGGTAAGGCATTTGCTTTATTGTAAGTTATATATGATACAAACAGTTTAAAGTGTCATATCAAGAATCTCATATTATTATTTTGTGGGATTTATTCAAAGCATTATTGAATTAAAAATAAATATTCAATAAAAATGATTATTAATACTATATCATTTTATATATCAAGAGGTTTTAATATAACATTAATTAACATCGATGTAATATTCTTTTTATTTGTTTGAAATATAAATAAGCTTCATTTACTTAACAAATATTTTCTCTATAAATGTATCCGTTGTGGTTTGAATCTTCATAACAGCTACACCATTTTTAGATACATCTATCTTAATGAATTTTCCAGGGATTGCTTCAGAGGCAGTTAGACTATAAAAATTAACTTTGAAAGATGGGAAGTAATATAAAAAAAACTCGCTACTGCTTTTGATTATGATTCAAAATGCAATAACGAGATTAAA
>CAMTOV010000016.1 GCA_947074235.1 uncultured Bacteroides sp.
AAGGCGTAAACGGATATTGCAAGTTGCACATCAGCAATGATAATCGCATACTTGGTGCACATGTCCTGGGCAACCCGGCATCGGAGATAATAACGTTAGCCGGAATGGCTATTGAATTGAAGATGACTGTAGCCGATTTTAAGAAAATAGTAGTGCCTCATCCTACCGTTGGTGAGATATTCAGAGAGGCACTATAGAGGGTGTTTACTGAGTAGCCTTTGCCCGCTCGCTGGCAAGGGCTACTCAGTATGCTGGTAAGGGCTGATCACCGCGCTGACAAGGTGTGTTCAGCAAAGAGGGTAAGTGCTGTTGTGTAACAAGTCATATATTAATTGTTTAATGAAAAGGTCTTTTTTGTATATTTTGCTATTGTCGTTGTCGGTTTGTGCATCTGCTCAAACACAGTTGGCAACTTCTATCGATTCGCTCATTGCTACCCTTCCTCAAGAGTCGGAAGTAGGGATTGCCGTATACGACCTTACATCCAATGAAATGCTTTATACGTTTCGTGATAAAAAACTTTCGCGACCAGCCTCTACTATGAAATTGCTAACTACCATCACTGCACTGACTTATCTAGATACTAAAGAGTCATTTAAAACTGAAGTATGGTATGATGGCACTTTGCAAGGCGATACGCTCAATGGTGACTTATATGTAGTCGGTGGGTTCGATCCTGAGTTTGGAGACGAAGGGATGAATAATTTGGTAGATAGTATTGTTGCTTTGCCTATCCGAGTGATAAATGGTAAGGTGTATGGCGATGTGTCGATGGTCGATTCACTTTATTGGGGAAGTGGATGGGCTTGGGATGACAATCCAGAAGCCTTTCAGCCTTTCATGTCGCCATTGATGTACAATAAAGGGAAGATTGAAGTTGTTGCAACTCCTTCTCAAAATCGAGGAGGTGAAGTTCTGGTAGAGGTAAAGCCTCAATCTACCTACTATACGGTAAGCAATAAAGCAATAACTCGAACACCCTCTGCTGGCAAATTTCGCATAACACGCGACTGGATGAACAATGACAACGAAATACTAATTAGTGGAAATCTAGAAAAACGTCAAGCAAAAGAGTTGAACCTTTACTCTTCGCAAAACTTCTTTATGCATACATTTATTGAACGACTACAAGCTATGGGAGTGCAAGGGTTGGATAGATATGATTTTGTTTCACTTGAACAATCAGATCAGTCGGTTTTAATTTCCTCCTATGAAACCTCCTTCCAAGCTGTTATTAACGAGATACTAAAAGAAAGCGATAATTTGAATGCCGAAGCGCTACTTTATCGTATTGCCTCTAAGACTAAAGGAAAGAAGAATGTATCTTCACAAGATGGGTTAGAGCAATTAAATCGTATGATTCGTAAAATAGGTCACAATCCATTGGATTACAAAATAGCTGATGGCTCAGGTTTATCTAACTATAATTATCTTTCTCCGGCTCTTTTGCTCGATTTACTTATTTATGCTTACAACGATTCTCCTATTTTTCAACGGCTCTACAAGGCTTTACCTACATCGGGGATGGAAGGTACTGTGAAGAATCGCATGAAACCGGGGCCTGCTTTTAAGAATGTACATGCTAAAACTGGTTCTTTCACAGCTATTAACTCTTTAGCTGGTTATGCTAAATCGGCCAATGGGCATATGCTTGCCTTCGTCATTATGAATCAAAATGTTTTATCCGGGCGCAAAGCACGCATGTTTCAAGATCAAGTGTGTGAGGTGTTATGTGGTTTAACTGATTAATCACTGAACTATTCTATTTTCTTTTTATTATCATCTTTGGGTGTTGTTTTGTAATGCTAATTTCATTGATTATTCACAATTATAATTATTTTTAGACTATTTTAAATTTAACTTAATATTTGCGATAGATATTAATTTTATTTTTTTATTTTTGTATTAAACTCATCATTTTAAAGAGTTTAATTAATTTATAAATCTAGGCAATATGAAGTTAAATTATTTTTTAGCAGGTGCAGCCATTGCACTATTGGGTTTGTCATCTTGTAACAATGACGACGTAAAGGTAAACGAAACATCGGGCGTAGTGAAGCTACATGCAACTATTAATGATGTGGCTAAAACTAGATTAGGAAATACTTGGGCTGGAACAGAGGCTATAGGTCTTTACATGGTTGAAGTATCTGAAGGTTTTGAAGCAATTGTATCTAACAAAGAGTACAGCGTTACTTCTGCTGGTATTATGACTCCTGCTGATGGTGAAGAAGCTACTTATCCAAAAGATGGTCGTAATGTAAACTTTATCTCTTACTATCCTTACACAGAATCTTTGGCTGATAATGTTTATGCAATCGATTTGTCGGATGCATCGGTTGCAGATCATGACTTGGTATATGCGCAAGCAGGTCCATTCAACCAAACAAAAGAGGATGCGGTAGCTCTTGCTCACGCACACCAATTAACTCTTTTGACTGTGAATGTACAAGACGAAGAAGGGACAGCAATTACTACTGCCTCTGCTAAAATCAACCGTCCCGTAAAAGCTTTTTTCGATTTGACTGATGGTACATTGACTGTAAACGCAACTAGTGTAGCTGATATGGAGATGACTGCTGGCGAGACCACAGTTAATGCTATGATTATTCCTGGAACAGCTGGTAAGATTGTTTTTGCAAATGATGGAAAAACATTCACTTGGGATATTTCTAGCATTGTATTCGAGGCTGGTAAGAAGTATACTTATACTGTTAAATTGATTCCTAGCTTGATTCCTGCAGTAGAAGTTGTAGGTACTGCTACTATTACTCCTTGGGATGAAGTAGTTGCAGACGAAGCTATTGGCTTAGACGAAGATGACGAAGTGTCTGGTGGTGATAACTCTGATACCCCTGTTTATACTAGTAATGTAACGTTGCCTACAACAACATCTGCTATACAAACAAATGCTTATGGCGGAAAAGTTAAAGTTGATGGTGTTGAATATGATTGTTTGAAATTAGGAACAGGTAGTGCCGGTGGTTCTTATGAAGTCGCTATTGGTGTCGGAAAAACAAAAGCTACCTTCTACGCTTTCGCTTGGAACGGTGATAATAACTCTCCAGAACTTGTTGTTTCTATTTCAGATCCTGTATCATCGAGCAGTGTGAATTTAGTAGCAAATACCGGTGCATCTGGTAGTAGCCCTTATATAATAGCAGCATTTGAATCAACTGCGCTACATACTGTAACATTTGATGAAACAGTAGCAGACGCCACTATCACTTTCTCAACAACAGGTAGTAAAAAACGTGCTGTTATCTTTGCCATAAACGTAGAATAAGCAAAATAAGCACACTATACAACTATTGGATATCGCGAAGGGTTTTCTTTTGCGATATCCAATACTTTCTAATATATCACCAAAACACATTTCATGAAGTTATCTTACGTCTATTTGTTTCTTATTCTCTTTATTTGCGCTTGTACACAAGACGAATCTACAAACATAGATCAAGGAACTCAATATCAGCTCTCATTTACATCACAAATAGCGCGTAATACGCCTACTCGCACTACTGATACCAATTGGGAGGCAAACGATTGTATCGGTGTATATATGAAGCAAACAGGTGAACAGCTAACTGCTGCTTCGATTTGCAACGAGGTGGAGAATGTCGAGTTCATTACCTCTTTGGGCGATGGTAACTTTATTCCTAGTGGGCAATCAGTTTATTTTCCTCAAAGCAGTAGAGTGGACTTTATCGCCTATTATCCTTATGCCGATTTGCAAAGCCCATTTGTTTATCCCATTGATTTAACCAATCAAACAGATCTGTCGGCTATCGACTTAATGTATGCCGATAACTTGACCAATATGGATGCACGCCCCAATGCCCTCTATCTGCAGTTTAAGCGCCAACTCAGTAGGGTAAGTTTTAAAATAACACTTCCCGAAACGGCATCGCATGAAATAGAAGTGAAGCTTCACAACATAACAACCAAAGCCGATTTTCAGTTGGCAGACGGCGTAATTGTTTCCGATGCTACATCAAACGAAACCATTACTTTCAATACCGTAGTAGCCAACCATGTAGCTACGGCCAAAGCCATATTGCTACCCTCTTCATCACCGATTACCGCTAAGCTACAAGTGGTTTATAATGGGAAGTCGTATAGCAAAGAGATAACCTTTGCACAGCTGGATAAAGGGACACAGTATCTCTATACCATCAATCTTAGTGGCAATACCGGCGACCCAGAAATTAACCACGGAAATTATCAACATTGGAACGAAACACCGCTTATTACAGCCGATATGTTGGCGGATGATGACTTGCTATACATTATTCATGATATGCCCAACAGTATGAAAGATCCTATTTCGGGAGATGCGTTGCGCAATTATAGCATGCTTTATAGTAAAGATTTGCGGATAGCCTATTGGGTGGCTTACCCATTATTTGAAGCCTGCCTGTCTGGAACCAGTAGAACTGATGCATGGGGATATGACCCTTTGATTCCTACTCAATATCAAGCTAACCTGTCGAGTGGTTTTGGCAATAGCTACGACCGTGGTCATCAACTGCCCAGTGCCGATCGTTTGTGTGACGCAGCTACTAATCGTACTACGTTTTATTATAGCAATATGACTCCTCAAATAGGTCTCGGCTTGAATCAAGCTATCTGGAACAACCTAGAAGGTGCTGTTCGTGGCTGGGTGTCGGGAACTAACACACTGTTTGTAGTGACGGGTGCTATGCCACCTTCCGAAGGAGCCATCAGCCGTGAAAAAGAAATGGCAGTTCCTGCTTACTACTTTAAAGCTCTTGCTCGTAAGAAAACCGGTCAATCAAACTTTTCTACTATTGCGTTTATGTGTAACAATGTTGCTTATTCAAATTCTGATTATATGCAACATGCCCTATCGGTAGGTGCGCTCGAAGAGATGACCGGCTTTACCTTTTTCCCTCACATTAGCAGCAGTATTAAAACAGCACTTAATACGAATGATTGGTAATGTAAATAATACATTACTATTTATAAAAACAGAAAAGCCATTCCCCGATAAAAGGAATGGCTTTCTATATATTTATAAATCAGTGATTGATTACATGTGTTCTGCCCAGTTGATATTGCGCATATCGCCACTCTTTCCCAACTCTGCATGCATGCCAAGAGCTGCTTGGATGTGATGAGGAGTTTGAGCCTTGCCACCCGATAATTTGAAGTAATCCCAAAGAATTTCCTTATAATCAGGATGAGCACAATTTTCAATGATTGCCATAGCGCGTTCTTTAGGACTCTTGCCACGGAGGTCGGCTACTCCTTGCTCAGTGATAATGATGTTTACTGAGTGCTCGCTGTGGTCTTCGTGCGATACCATAGGAACGATGGCGCTAATTTTACCTTCTTTAGCTATCGATGGACAAGTAAAGATAGAGATATAAGCGTTGCGAGTGAAGTCGCCTGAACCACCAATACCGTTCATCATCTTAGTACCGCTGATGTGCGTAGAGTTCACATTGCCATACAAGTCAACCTCGATAGCTGTATTGATAGAGATAATTCCTAAACGGCGAACAATCTCAGGGTTATTAGATATCTCAGAAGGACGAAGTATTAATTTGTCGCGGAAGAAATCAATATCATCGTAGATGCCTTGCAAGCAATCGTTGGTTACTGTCAATGAACAAGTACTACCAAACTTCACACGTCCGGCACGAATCAAGTCGATAACCGAGTTTTGGATAACCTCTGTATACATTTCGAAGGCTGGGATAGACTTTTCGCGACCTAGTGCACCCAATACAGCGTTGGCAATATTACCCACGCCAGATTGCAATGGAAGGAAAGAGGCAGGAATGATGCCACGTTTCATATCCGCTGTCAAGAAGTCTGCTACGCGCTGTCCAATTTGATCAGTTACAGGGTCAGAACCCGCAAAGTCGCGCGCTTCATCGGGCCAGTTTGTTTCAACCACACCGATAATCTTCTTTGGGTCTACTTGAATATAAGGAGTACCAATGCGATCGCTTGGTTTGTAAATAGGAATTTCACGACGGTAAGGAGGATCTTTAGGCTCGTACACATCGTGCATACCCATCATATTTTTGCTGTGAGCGCTGTTAAGCTCAACAATAATTTTGCTAGCCATGTGGCAAATAGTGGGTGCTATACCTCCAGCTGCTGTAAGATAAATTTTACCATCGGCAGTTACTTCGCATGCCTCGATGATAGCTACATCAATGCCTCCAAAGAAGCCATAGCGCAACTCCTGTGCCATTTGCGATAAATGAATATCATTATATGCAATCTCGCCTCCATTAACTGCTTTGCGAAAATCTGCATTGGTTGTATAAGGAGCGCGATAGCGAATTGCTTTGGCGCGTGCCAAAACACCATCACATGAGTCGCCTGTTGAGGCGCCTGTAAATACACTTACTTGAAAAGGATTGCCTTTTGAATGTTCTAATTCAGCTATTTTTGCCAATTCCGCGGTCACCGCTTTTGCTGTTCCGGCGGGTGTAAAACCACTCAAGCCGATGTTGTGACCGTGCTTGATGATACTTGCAGCTTCTGCTGCCGAAATGAAATTAAATGCCATAAATTATAATTGTATATTTTCGTGATAATTAGGTTAATACTTTCGTTGTAATATTTCAGACCAAATGATAGCCCTACGAGCTTCCTCGATATTGTTTATCGTGAACTCGCTGTTTCCCTCGTTTGCTTGGTTGTTGTTTGTAGATGTGGTTTGTGTAAGTATTGCCGCATTGGCTTCTCGTGTCTCTTTCTCAGTTATCGCCTGATGCTGCATAGCTTCAAGCTCTTTGCGTGCTTTGTGCGATGCTACAGTCTCTTGTTTTGGGATAATAGGTTTTGCCTTAGGCATGTTAATTGGTTGTGTGGCAGGCGTAGGCATTGATACATCTTGCTGACCTTTTTTGGCTTTCTGTTTTCTAATCTCGCCAAATATTCCGAAGCCAATAACAGCTGCAATAAATAAATACTCCCATAAACTTTCCATGGCTCAATATATTTTTTTGATTTGCACCCAAAGTTAATGATTTAATCCGATTAGCCTAAATGAAGAGCTGTTTTTTCTGTTTTATTTGATTATTAGTCAGGCATTAAAATAGAAAAAGGGCAGCTTCACAGCTCCCCTTTATGTTTTTAACCTAAACCTTAACTATGAAAAAATCTAATGTTTCTTTCATTTCACAAATGTGTAGAATATTATTGAAAATCGCAATACCAACCAATAAAATCACAATTTAATTAACATATATTAGCACAGTAAAGAAAAATCAAGTATAAAACATATTGATTTTTTGCTGTTTAGAATCTCTTTATTGCTTGAATAAGCTGTAACTTTGCGGCGATTAATTTTTAAATATCAACATAATATGAACGAATTAACAGGAGTGGACTTTAAATCTACAACTGCAGATGACAACAAAAAGTTGTTTATCGAAACCTATGGCTGCCAAATGAATGTGGCAGATAGTGAAGTAATTGCTTCGGTAATGCAAATGGCTGGATATTCAATGGCAGATACGCTTGAAGAAGCTGATGCTGTATTTATGAATACTTGTTCTATTCGCGACAATGCCGAACAGCGTATTTTAAACCGTCTTGAGTATTTCAACTCGCTTAGAAAGAAGAAGAAGTTCTTTATTGTGGGAGTGTTGGGTTGTATGGCCGAGCGTGTAAAGGAAGATTTGATAGAGAAACATCACGTAGATTTGGTGGTGGGTCCCGATGCCTATCTCACATTGCCTGACTTGATTGCTTCGGTAGAGGCCGGACATAAAGCCATCAATGTAGAGCTCTCTACTACCGAAACATACCGCGACGTTATTCCTAAGCGTATTTGCGGCAATCACATCTCGGGCTTTGTGTCTATCATGCGTGGTTGCAACAACTTCTGCACTTACTGCATTGTGCCTTATACTCGTGGGCGTGAGCGTAGTCGCGATGTAGAAAGCATTTTGAATGAAGTTTCCGACTTAGCGGCAAAAGGCTATAAAGAAATAACATTGCTTGGGCAAAACGTGAACTCCTATCGCTTTGAAAAAGAAGATGGAGAGGCGATAACTTTCCCAATGTTATTACGTATTGTGGCTGAGGCTGCCCCAGGAGTACGTATTCGTTTCACCACTTCTCATCCAAAAGATATGAGCGACGAAACACTTCAGGTAGTTGCCGATATGCCTAACGTATGTAAGCACATTCACTTGCCTGTGCAAAGCGGTAGTTCTCGCATTTTGAAGCTGATGAACCGTAAGTACGACCGCGAATGGTATCTTGAACGTGTAGAGGCTATCAAACGCATCATTCCAGAGTGTGGCTTGTCTACCGACATCTTCTCGGGTTTCCACTCAGAAACTGAAGAAGATCATCAAGAGTCTTTGTCGTTGATGGAGATTTGCGGATATGACTCTGCCTTTATGTTTAAATATTCAGAGCGTCCTGGCACATATGCATCTAAGCATTTGGCCGATGATATTAGCGAAGATGTGAAAGTGCGTCGATTGAATGAGATTATTGCTCTGCAAAATCGCTTATCCAACGAGGCTAACCAACGTTGCATCGATAAAGTGTATGAGGTGTTGGTGGAAGGCACATCTAAACGCTCAAAAGAGCAGTTGTTTGGTCGCACAGAGCAAAATCGCGTGGTGGTGTTTGATAAAGGCACACATAAAATAGGCGATTTTGTGAAAGTACGTATTACAGATGCTACATCAGCTACCCTCAAAGGCGAAGAGGTGTTTTCATAAAATCATATTAAAAGCTATATAAAAGGCTCGCACAACCCGTTTGTTGATTGCTAGATTGAACCATTTCATTTAGTTTCACCTTGATGAAACTAAAGTTTCATTGCAATGAAAAGAAAGTTTTACCACGGTGAAACTATAGTTTCATCGTTATGAAACAAACTCAATCTTAAAGCATCAACAAACGGGTTGTTTATTATCTAAAATCATTCTCTTAAAATACCTTAATGTAAAAAGGTTTGTCTAAGATTATTTGTTACTTTGCACCAAATTTGGGTGTGCTGTTTCCTAGTGGATTCAAAACACGATAAAATTTATAGCAGAATTAATGAATAAACTCCTATTAAAAGAATGTCCATTGTGTGGTAATACGCATCTTAAGTGTGCGATGACCTGTACAGATTTTTATGCTACCAAAGAGGAGTTTGACGTGATGCAATGTCCCGATTGTGGCTTTAAGTTTACACAAAGCGTGCCTGTTGAGTCTGAGATAGGACGCTACTACGATACTCCCGATTATATTTCCCACTCCGATACACAAAAAGGTTTGATGAATACGATTTATCATCGTGTTCGAAGGTACATGCTTGGCCAAAAAGCGCGCATTGTAGAGCGTGAATCTGGACTTTCTACCGGAAAGATACTTGATATTGGTACAGGAACGGGTTATTTTTCGGCTTTGATGCAGCAGTTGGGGTGGCAGGTATCTGCTATCGAAAAGAATCCTTCGGCGCGTCAGTTCGCAAAAGAGCGCTTCGGACTAGAGGTGTTGCCGGAAAGCGAGTTGTCTAATCTGCCCGTGTCGCAATTCGATGTAATCACGCTATGGCATGTGATGGAACACTTGGAACACTTGCACGAAACGTGGGAAAAACTCTTTGCCCTGCTAGCCCCCAAAGGAGTGTTGGTAGTGGCAGTGCCCAACTGTGAATCGTATGATGCGCATAAGTATGCCGAATATTGGGCGGCTTATGATGTGCCTCGCCATTTGTGGCATTTTAGCCCCAATAGCATACATTTGTTGGCGTCGCAACACAATTTTGAATTGTGCAATAGCTATCCCATGCCTTTCGATGCTTTTTATATCTCGATGTTGAGCGAAAGGTATAAGAAAAACTCATTTCCGTTTGTAAGAGGGATGATGGCGGGTGCACAAGCAGCATGGGCATCAAGAAGTGCGAAAGAGAAAAGTAGCTCGATGATATATATATTCAGAAAGAAAACGAATGACACAACAGAAACGAAATAAATCGATAATCGACATGCAGTTTATTACTGCCAGCATAAGCACTACTATGGTGTTGATATTGCTTGGCTTGGTAGTGTTTTTTGTACTAGCTGCTCACAACTTATCAATCTATGTGCGAGAGAATATCAATTTTTCAGTCATCATTAGCGATGATATGAAAGAGGCTGATATATTGAAACTACAGCAGAAGTTTGATGCCGAACCGTTTGTAAGAGCTACTGAATATATATCGAAAAAGAAAGCATTGGAAGAGCAAACCGAAGCCATGGGAACAGACCCCGCTGAGTTTTTGGGTTACAATCCATTTCCGGCTTCTATCGAAATAAATCTTCATTCTGAATATGCCAATGCAGATAGCATTGTGAACATTGAAAAATCGATAAAACGAAACACCAACATACAAGATATCCTTTATCAACGGGAGTTGATAGACATGGTGAATGATAATATCCGAAACATTAGTTTGGTGTTGTTGGCACTAGCATTGGTGCTTACGTTTATTTCGTTTGCGCTTATTAATAATACTATTCGCTTAACCATCTACTCTAAACGATTCTTGATACACACTATGAAGCTGGTGGGTGCCAGTTGGTCTTTCATTCGTCGCCCTTTCTTGGTGCGCAATCTGTGGAGTGGCGTACTTGCCGGATTAATGGCAGATATCATTTTGATGTTGGGAGCTGTTTGGTTAATTCGTTATGAACCCGATTTAAGAGCTATCGTCACTCCCGAGGTGATGTTGATAGTAATGGCTTCGGTCATAGGTTTTGGTGTTCTTATCAGTGTGATATGTGCTTATCTATCTATCAATAAGTTCTTGAAAATGAAGGTGGAAAAATTACATCACATTTAATAAATGTCTTTAAGTTAAGATTAATACAATAATTAAATAAGCATTATGGCTGACAAACAAAAATTTGCTTTTGACAAGATGAACTTTATTCTACTTGCAGTGGGCATGGCTATTATCATTCTTGGTTTTCTACTAATGACAGGCCCATCGTCTACCGAAACAGTGTTCGAACCCGATATTTTCAGTGTTCGCCGTATAAAGGTAGCGCCTGCAGTTTGCTTCTTTGGCTTTATCTTTATGATGTATGCAGTGATGCGCAAGCCCAAAAGTATTAACTACGAAAAGAGAGAAGAATAACAGATGGAATGGTTTGAAGCACTGATCCTTGGCTTGGTACAAGGATTTACAGAATATCTACCCGTTAGTAGTAGCGGGCACTTAGCTATTGGTTCTTGGTTGTTTGGCATTGAGCCCGAAGAGAACCTTTCTTTTACCATTGTAGTGCATGTGGCTACGGTGATGAGTACACTGGTTATCTTATGGAAAGAGATTGACTGGATACTACGCGGATTGTTTAAGTTTGAACTCAACGATGAAACTAAATATGTATTAAACATCTTGGTGTCGATGATTCCAATCATGATTGTAGGTTTCTTCTTTAAAGACGAAGTAGAGGCCATTTTCGGGTCGGGACTTACTGTTGTAGGGTGTATGTTGCTAGTCACTGCATTGCTACTTTCGTTTTCTTATTACTATAAACCTAAACAAAAAGAGAACATTTCTGTTAAAGATGCATTTATTATAGGTATAGCTCAAGCGTGTGCTGTGTTGCCGGGTCTATCTCGTTCGGGTAGCACCATTGCTACCGGCTTATTGTTGGGCGATAATAAAAAGAAATTAGCACAGTTCTCATTCTTGATGGTAATACCTCCTATACTAGGCGAAGCGTTGCTAGATGGTATTAAGTTGATGAAAGGCGAATCTTTATCCGATGCAATACCTGCTATCTCGCTGATAGTTGGTTTTATAGCCGCTTTTGTAGCCGGATGTATAGCTTGCAAGTGGATGATTAACATTGTGAAAAAAGGTAAGTTGATATACTTCGCTATCTATTGTGGAATAGTAGGTTTGACAACGCTTATCTTTTCATTTGTACAATAACATAAGAAGTTGATGAATTTTAAAGACGGAGAAATCCTCTATTTTAATAAACCCCTTGAATGGACGTCATTCAAGCTTGTGGGCAACGTGCGTTATCATATTTGTCGCAAGATAGGGGTTAAGAAATTGAAAGTAGGACATGCCGGAACACTCGATCCGCTGGCTACCGGGGTGATGATAATATGTACCGGCAAAGCAACAAAGCGTATTGAAGAGTTTCAGTACCAAACAAAAGAGTATATTGCTACCATTCAGTTAGGAGCTACAACTCCTTCGTTTGATTTAGAGCATGAGATTGATGCTACCTATCCTACCGAACATATCACTCGTGAATTGGTAGAGCAGGTGCTTCCTACCTTTATTGGTGAGATACAGCAAGTACCACCCGCTTTTTCGGCTTGCAAGGTTGATGGCAAACGTGCTTACGACTTAGCTCGCAAAGGTGAAGAGGTGGAGTTGAAACCAAAGTTGCTAGTAATAGATGAGATAGAACTGTTGGAGTGCAATTTGCCTACGATAAAGATACGTGTGGTATGCAGCAAAGGTACATATATAAGAGCTTTGGCTCGCGATATTGGTCTGGCACTACAAAGTGGTGGACATCTAATAGGTCTTATTCGCACGCGTGTAGGAGATATAAAATTGGAAGACTGTTTAGATCCAATCTCTTTTCCAGAGTGGATTGCCGAACAAAACATTGAAATAACAGAAGGATAACTAACATAATAAACTATAGGAGATATGAAGCTATCACAATTTAAGTTTAAGTTGCCGGACGAAAGTATTGCTTTACATCCGACAAAGTATAGAGATGAGTCGCGTTTGATGGTTTTACACCGCAAAACTGGTGAAATTGAACATCGTGTATTTAAAGACGTTCTAGAGTACTTTGACGATAAGGATGTGTTTATCTTTAACGATACAAAGGTATTTCCTGCTCGTCTTTATGGTAACAAAGAAAAAACCGGTGCACGTATCGAGGTGTTTTTGCTTCGCGAATTGAACGAAGAACTTCGCTTATGGGATGTATTGGTAGATCCTGCTCGTAAAATCCGTATTGGTAATAAACTATACTTTGGCGATGATGACTCAATGGTGGCCGAAGTAATTGATAATACAACATCGCGTGGTCGTACATTGCGTTTCTTGTATGATGGACCTCACGATGAATTTAAGAAAGCTTTGTATGCTTTGGGCGAAACACCCATTCCTCGTTCTATCGTAAACCGCGATGTAGAGCCTGAAGATGAAGAACGTTTTCAATCAATCTTTGCCAACAAAGAGGGTGCTGTTACTGCTCCAACAGCCAATTTGCACTTTAGCCGCGAATTGATGAAACGTATGGAGATTAAAGGTATCGACTTTGCATTCGTAACGCTTCATGCTGGTTTAGGCAACTTCCGCGATATTGATGTGGAAGATTTAACAAAGCACAAGACCGATTCAGAGCAAATGATTGTTGATTCTAAAGCAGTATCGATGGTAAATGGAGCTAAAGAGAAAGGTCGTAATGTATGTGCAGTGGGTACTACTACTATGCGTGCTATCGAGAGCACTGTTAGTACAGATGGTCGTTTAAAGGAGTATGATGGATGGACAAATAAATTTATCTTCCCTCCATACGATTTCACTGTAGCTAACTCTTTGATATCTAACTTCCACATGCCATTCTCTACTTTGTTGATGATTGTGGCTGCATTTGGTGGATACGATCAAGTAATGGCTGCATATGATGTTGCTTTGAAAGAAGGCTATCGCTTTGGTACTTATGGCGATGCGATGTTGATTATCGACTAATCGAAACGATGAAGCTATACATCAGCCTTGGTACTAACTTAGGAGATAAAGAACAGAATCTGCGGATGGCTGTTCAAAAAATAGAAGAACGGATAGGGCATGTATGTGCCTTATCCGCTTTTTATATTACCGAGCCTTGGGGATTTGAATCTACCAACTCGTTCTTGAATGCCGCTCTTTGCGTCGAAACCGAACTTTCTTCTTTGGATGCACTGCGCATTACTCAAGAGATAGAACGTGAAATAGGGCGCACGTTAAAGTCGCACGATGGTGTTTATCATGATAGACTAATCGATATCGACTTGCTATTGCATGATAACATTGTGATGAATACGGATGAATTGACACTACCCCACCCTTATTTAGCTGAAAGATTATTTGTATTAGAACCTCTTACCGAGATAGCTCCAGATATTATTCATCCGTTATTAAAGCTCACTATTCAACAGTTATTGTTAAATTTTAGGCAAAATAATGGCTGATTATTTGTAAAAGCATTATCTTTGCAACCGAAATTTACATGTGGAAAGATTTGAGTAGCTTGCAACCACAGAAAAAAATGCTAAAACAACAGTACTTTTCTGGACTCTTTATGAGTCTATATGCACCTGCTCACAACACTTTCTCACATCACGATTTCATACGTTTAATTATTTAATTCATAATTCAAATTATGGGATACTTATTCACATCCGAATCGGTGTCTGAAGGACACCCCGATAAAGTGGCCGATCAAATATCGGACGCTGTACTTGACAAACTGTTGGCATACGACCCCAGTTCGAAAGTAGCTTGCGAAACAATGGTTACTACTGGCCAAGTAGTGATAGCTGGAGAAGTGAAAACAGAAGCGTATATCGACCTTCAATTGGTAGCTCGCGAGGTTATCAAGAAGATTGGTTACACTAAAGCTGATTACATGTTCGAGGGTAACTCTTGCGGTGTATTGTCGGCTATTCATGAACAAAGTCCTGATATCAATCGTGGTGTAGAGCGTCTTGACCCAATGGATCAAGGAGCCGGCGACCAAGGGATGATGTTTGGCTATGCTACCAACGAAACGGAAAACTTTATGCCGCTTTCGCTCGATTTGTCACACCGCATATTGCAAGTGTTGGCCGATATTCGTCGCGAAGAGAAGGTAATGACATACTTGCGCCCCGATGCTAAGAGCCAAGTAACTATTGAGTATGATGACAACCGCAAACCGGTGCGCATCGATACGATTGTAGTTTCTACTCAACACGACGATTTTGTGCAGCCTGCTGATGCTTCTCATGATGCACAAGCTAAGGCAGACGAAGAGATGTTGGCTAAAATACGTAAAGACGTAATCGAAATCTTAATGCCTCGTGTGATTGAATCTATCAACCATCCAGACGTATTGGCGTTGTTCAATGATAATATCACTTATCACGTTAACCCTACAGGTAAGTTTGTGATTGGTGGTCCTCACGGCGATACCGGTTTAACGGGTCGTAAGATTATTGTTGACACATATGGTGGTAAAGGTGCTCACGGTGGTGGTGCTTTCTCGGGTAAAGACCCTAGTAAAGTAGACCGCAGTGCAGCCTATGCAGCTCGTCATATCGCTAAAAACTTGGTGTCTGCTGGTGTGGCTGATGAAGTTTTGGTACAAGTATCATACGCTATCGGTGTAGCACGCCCTATCAATATCTTTGTTGATACTTACGGACGCAGCAATGTGAAGCTTTCTGATGGTGAAATAGCTAAGAAGATTGACGAACTGTTCGATATGCGTCCTAAAGCAATTGAGGAGCGTTTGAAACTTCGCAATCCTATTTATAGCGAAACTGCAGCATATGGACATATGGGTCGCGAACCACAATTGGTTACCAAGCACTTCGAATCTCGTTACGAAGGCGATAAAACCCTAGAAGTAGAACTATTTACTTGGGAAAAGCTTGACTATGTAGATCAAATTAAATCTGCATTCGGTTTATAATCAGCGTAGCTTTACAGTTATTTATATAGTTAGAGTCGCCAAACGAGTTATTTTGTTTGGCGACTCTTTTATATATCCATAGCATTGCTACTCTCGTAAATATCTTTAGTGAATTTAGAGGGCGATACACCAAACTGCTTAGTAAAGTGCTTTCTTAATGTACGTATATCGATGTAACCCACATGCTCGGCTATTTCTTGAACAGAATATCTATTCTCTAAAAGTAATGATGCCGCTTTGCACATGCGCATGCTGCGAATCATGTCGATAGCAGATAGTTCAGTATGCGGTTTCAACTTACGATAAAGTGTTGGTTGGCTCATATTAAGCCCTTCGGATAACTGTTTTACACTAAACTCAGTTTTAGATAAGTTTACCTCAATTACTTGCATCACTTGTTTCACAAAGCTATTTTTCTCTTCACTTTCATCTTCAATATTTAGCATTAATACCTTTGTGTAAATCCGCTTTAACCTCTTTCTCTGAATAATTAAATTCTCTACCCTCGACTTTAATATTTGGGGATTAAATGGCTTAGTGATATAACCATCTACACCAATATTTGAGGCTATTAATCTGTCGCTGTCTTCCGCTTTGGCTGTTAGCATCAATATAGGGATATGTGTTGTTGTAGGTTCTTCTCTTATCTCTTTACAACAAGTAAATCCGTCTTTTAGAGGCATCATTATATCCGATATAATAATATCTGGCACGTGTCTAATCGCCATCTCTACCCCTTCCTCTCCATTTGTGGCTTCTATCAAAATGTATTCGTTAACAAAAAGGCTGCACATATAACTTCTCAACTCTTCGTTATCCTCTATAATCAATAGCTTGTTCTGGCTGCTATTTGTATTTTGAGCTATTGTTCTATTAGTATGTATACTCTCTTGCTTATTAAACGTGTTCACTTTTCGTTTTGCTATTTCATATTCATAATCTAAAAAGTGTTCCTTACCTTCGGGGATATATATTGTAAATATCGAACCCTCTCCTTCTTTGCTTCTTAGTTTTATTTTACCATGATGCAAGTTTATGGTGCTTTTTACAATACGCAATCCGATACCCATCTTAGTAGATAATTGTGGCGTACTACATCCTGTTGCAAACGATTCAAAGATCGTATCTTGCATGTCCTTTCTAATCCCTATTCCTGTATCTTTAATTTCTATTTCGCAATACCATTTATTATCTATTTCAACGCGTTTCATCTCTAGATTAATCTTCCCTCCCTGGTGAGTATATTTAAAAGCATTAGACAATAGATTCTGAATAGCCGATAGAATCTTCTCTTTGTCTACCCACAACTTTATGGAATCTTCCTCATATTTATTTGTAAATTCAATATTCTGAGTATCGGCTAATTGTCTGAATGGAGATACAATTGCTTCTATCTCGCTTAATATTTCAACCTCCGATAGACGTAGTTTTACCATTTCAGCTTCGATCTTCTGTACATACAACAGTTTATCAACAAGGCTGTGAAGTGATGTACCGTTTGAATATATAGCCGATAACTTATCATAAAACAAATCTGTTTTATTTAGCTTATAAATAATCTCTTGTAAGGGAGATAAAATCAAAGTTAGCGGTGTGCGCAATTCGTGTGCGGCATTAGTGAAAAAGGCCTCTCTTTCTAATCGAATCTGTTTCTCTTTATCACGCTCTATTTTAGCAGCAAACACCTCTTGCCTTAAATTTAGATCTCTTTCTCTTCTTTTCTGTATATATTTTATTCTAAGTAAAATACCTATAAATGCTAAGCAAATGCACAACACAATCAATGCCTCAAATAGTGTTGTTTCGCTCCAATGTGGGCGAATGATGACATGCAATGATGATTTATGCCCAATGTTCTCATTCGGATAAATATTTTGTATTTCAAATATGTAGTTACCAGGAGGTAAGTTTATATAAGATATCTTCTCGTTCTTGTTTGCCGTAATCCAGCTATCCTGATATGGATACAGTCGATACTGATAATTAGGTTTTTCTTGTAGATAAGACAAGTTATTAAATAGCAGTGAGAAGTTTCTATTTGCAGCATTCAACTCTATTCTATCGGTGTAGAAAATATTCTTATTAAGAATTACTTGACCATTAATATTTTCTCCTATTTCTACCTTCTTACTGTTTATTTCTAACTCTTTCACTATAATCCTATCTGTATATAATGCCGTATTTATTTTATCTGTGTCGAAGTATGTTAAAGCTTTATTATTCCCCCAAAATAGTTCTCCATCATATAGATAAGCAGAACGATTACTTCCTGAAATATAGTAGTTGTAGAATGTTTTATTATGCCTCATATACTGAGAGATAGCCGAATTGCTTCCTACCCATATCTGACCCTTATCATCTTCAACTAAGCAGCCAATATTATTATTGCATAGTCCATTGGCTGTTGTAAGAAAATCAGTTATCTCTTCAACCTTAGTATTTAATATGCCAAACCCTGTCCCATAGCCAATGTATAGATTACCATCCGATGCCCCCAATAGGCTTCTTACCGATAGATTGTGTAGGTTCTTTAACTTGCCATATTCTTTAGAGCTTATTGCACCATTTTTCACCTGTCTTATCCCATTAAAATAGCTACCTACCCACAGTTTGCCATCTTGAGTCTCCTCTATAGCACGAATAATGATTTCTTTTCCTTTTATTGATGATGTATCAACAGATATTTTAGTGCACACATTAGATTCGGGAATGTATGATAGTAATCCACTCTCGGTACCAATCCAAAAATTGTTTTTACTGTCTATCTTCAATGCCCATATGGTGGCTTTACTTACTAATGAATCAACTATTAGTTTGTGAATTTTGAAACCGGTATTTTTATTGTACTGTATAATTTCACCACTTTTACTTCCAAACCATAAATTGCCTTTATTGTCTTTATCACTGCAAAAAATGGTCTCCTTTAAAGCATGATAATCGCTTTCTACCGGTTCAAAACTTAGCGGCATAGACACATTGAAGGGATGTGTACTTTTCATTATGCCTTTGTGAAAGGTAGATAGCCAGATATAGCCATCGTTATCAGAAACTATCGAGCAAATCTCATTATGTCTATTTTGATGATATTGATTATAATAATCTTTGCGTAAATCCGCATAGATTATACCTCCTCCTGCTGTGCCAATCCAAATAATATTTTGTGAATCGTAATAGCTGCATATCATTCTAGTTACAAGATTGCGATTGGTAAAAGAAGTATTATCATGAATATCAGCTTTTAGATTATTGTAATCTCCCTCTACAGGATTCAAAATGGTGTAACCATTCCATGTAACAGCTAGTAGACTCCCATTTTCTAGTGGTGTGATATTAAATACATCTGTGTGCGATAATTTACTTTTCCTTGCATCATCGTTATAGTTAATCTCATTTGACAAATGTGTTTTCCTATCATAAGTAATGATACCGTCGGCTACAGTTGATATCCAAATGAGACCAGCATAATCCATAATGGCATTTACCCTATGGTGTTTATTTTTTCTATTTAGAGCTACTTTAGTATCAATCCTATTTGCTTTCAGGTTGTATAAAACGAGTTCAAAATCATCACTAATAAACAAGAGCTCATTTTTAGTTTCCGAAAAATTGAATTTGCTGATGGAGTGATTTTTATTACATATCTCTTTTGCTATTTGCAAATGCTTTATGTGGTAGTCCACAGTTCTATTGTCATTCTTTGCCTCCTGAAGTTCAAATACGTCTAGTTGATTGCTTTTGATAGTATATAAAATTCCATTATCATCGCATAAGAATTGATTGAGTTCTATACTTTTTCCATCAATCATTAAAGGAATAAACTGTTCTGTTTGTCGATTAAATGCATATAGCTTCTCATTAATAATTAAACCAAGGCACTCCTCTGATAGATTTGCAACCTGAGATACAATCATATTGGTACTTATATCTAATGAATAATTATCGATGCTCGAACCATCATAACGATTTAAGCCATTATTCGTGCCGAACCACATAAATCCTTCAGAGTCTTTGAAAATAGATAGCACATGATTGTCGGACATCCCGGCTTGCATCGTCAAAACACTAATGTCTTTATTGATAAATGGGTATCCTTTTAATGGAGCAATTAATGTGACTATAAATAATAAGAATGTAATATTTAGTGTTTTGCTCATTACTATAAGATTAATGATACAAAAAAAGTATTTATTTCATTAACAACCTAGAAAACATCACGAAAATGCGTTTTGAATTAAACATGTACCTAATATGAATGAAGTTTGCATCTATGCAGTCTGCTATTTCATATAGTTTTGCAATCAATAAATCAGGTTATAGAATATGTTTGAATATCTAGACGATATTTATACTGTCTATCTAGTAATTGATAAATTGAAAGGCTTTAATACCCTTTAATCGAATATAAAAAAGAAAGGCATGTATATTTTGCATTGTCTTGCTACACACTGTATGATGATAAAGTTTATCATAACCTTAAATATTCTTTTGTTGACTTTGCAATGCTATTGTCAGGTAAGTATAATTACCCCCAAACCACACCAAATAAAGTGGCATGACGCAGAATTGGGGGCTATATTCCATTATGACTTACATGTATTTGATGGCATTCGATATGGACAAGGGAACAACCGAATTAATCCTTTTGAGGATTATAACATCTTCAACCCAACCAATCTTAACACAGACCAGTGGGTACAGGCAGCCAAGGCAGCCGGCTGTAAGTTTGCAATACTTACAGCCACCCATGAAACTGGTTTCGGACTATGGCAAAGCGATGTAAATCCATACTGCTTGAAGTCGGTGAAATGGCGAGATGGAAAGGGTGATATAGTGCAAGATTTCGTAAACTCATGCCGTAAATATGGATTACAGCCAGGCATATATGTTGGAATTCGTTGGAACTCATTGTTGGGTATACACAATTTTAAAGTGCAAGGTGATGGTGAGTTTGCTGTTAATAAACAAGCGTGGTACAAACGTTTCTGCGAGAAGATGGTGAAGGAGTTATGTACTCGTTATGGTGACTTATTTATGATATGGTTTGATGGTGGTGCCGATGATCCACGTGGCGATGGCCCAGATGTAGAGCCTATTGTTAATCAATATCAGCCCAATTGCTTATTCTATCACAATGTAGACAGAGCAGATTTGCGCTGGGGAGGTTCGGAAACAGGTACGGTAGGTTATCCATGCTGGTCTACTTTTCCTTATCCATTCAGTCATAGCAATAATACAGATAAAAAGAAAGATCATACACAACTACAAAAACATGGCGATGCCGATGGGCAATATTGGGTTCCTGCCATGGCAGACGCTCCTTTGCGAGGCATTAATGGTAGACACGAATGGTTTTGGGAGCCCAATGATGAAGAGAATATACACTCGGTGGATGATTTGATGGAGATGTATGAGATGTCAGTAGGACGCAACGCAACACTTATATTAGGTCTCACCCCCGACCCCACAGGGTTGATGCCCATTGGCGATACAGAACGACTCAAAGAGTGGGGAAATGAGATAAAACGACGATTTGGTACACCGCTAACAAGAACACAAGGTAAGGAAAAAATACTCACATTGAAACTCGACAAAGAGGTCCCTGTGGAATATTGTATTATTCAAGAGAACATAATACAGGGAGAAAGAATACGACAATACGAAATTGAGGCTAAAGTAAATGGCAAATGGCAATTAATGTGCAAAGGTGAGTCGGTAGGTCATAAACGAATTGAACGATTTGAGCCTGTTACAACAAAAGAGGTGAGATTGACCGTGTTGCAATCTATTGCTCAACCCGACATCACAAACTTTAGTATTTATGCTACAACACGATAAAACAGTTGATGACAAATAAATTATTTGCCTCGTTGGTACTAATGCCTTTTGCTGCGCAATGTTTGCATGCAGCAGATGTAAAGAAGCAGCCCAATATCATTCTGTTTATGGTAGATGATATGGGTTGGCAAGATACTTCTTTGCCTTTTTGGACGGAGAAGACTCACTATAATGAGCTTTACGAAACGCCCAATATGGAGCGGCTGGCAAAGAGTGGGATGATGTTTACGCAGGCTTATGCCAATAGTATTAGTTCGCCTACCCGATGTAGTTTATTTACCGGAACCAATGCTGCAAGACATCGTGTCACGAATTGGACTCTACAGAAGGATACACCGACTGATAGAGAGAGTGATACACTAATTCCGCCTCAATGGAACGTAAATGGCATCAGTCAAATAGAAGGCACTGATAGAACATTTGTAGGTACATCTTTTGTGCAGCATCTTAACAACAATGGGTATCATACTATTCATTGTGGCAAGGCACACCTAGGAGCCATTGATACTCCGGGATCCAATCCTATTCATTTTGGTTTTGAAGTAAATATCAGCGGACATGCAGCAGGTGGGCTTGCTAGTTATTTAGGTGAAGAGAACTATGGACATACCAAAGATGGTAAAACAACTTCGCTTATGGCTATCCCAGGCTTAGAAAAATATTGGGGCACAGATACTTTTGCGACCGAAGCGTTGACGCTCGAAGCTATAGAGGCTTTAAATAACTCGAAAGAGCTTAATCGTCCCTTTTTTCTATATATGTCGCATTATGCCATACACATTCCTTTAAATAAGGATATGCGCTACTATCAAAAATATATAGATAAAGGTATGCCTCCACTCGAGGCGGCTTATGCCACTTTGATAGAAGGAGTGGACAAAAGTTTGGGCGATTTGATGGACTGGGTAGAGCAAAGTGGCGAACTAGATAATACGATTATCATCTTTATGAGCGATAACGGAGGATTAGCTACCACTTCTGCTTGGCGCGAAGGTGAATTGTATGTTCAAAACTATCCACTCAATTGCGGAAAAGGTTCGTTGTATGAAGGTGGAATTCGCGAACCAATGATTGTTAGTTGGCCAAACAGAGTAAAAGCCGATACACGTTGCAACGAATATGTGATTATAGAAGATTTCTATCCCACTATTTTGGAAATGGGTGGAGTGAAAAAATATAAAACGGCTCAAACAATAGATGGAAAAAGTTTTATGCCATTGTTAAAGCAAACGGGCAATCCATCTAAAGGCCGTTCCCTTTTTTGGAATTACCCACACAATTGGGGAAACGAAGGGCCGGGCGTAAACTTCAATTGCGCTGTACGCCACGGAGATTGGAAACTAGTTTATTATTATGGCACAGGCATTAAAGAGTTGTTTAATATAAAAGATGATATAGGAGAAAAGAGTGATCTATCCTCTGTTCGTCCCGATATGGTGAGTAAACTCTCTAGAAAATTAGGAAAACACTTACGCAAAATAAATGCACAAAGACCTGTTATCAGAGCTACGGGACTTCCTTCCCCTTGGCCTGATGAGGTATAGTAAAGCGTGTATGTGAGATACATCATTTACTAAAATTAGCCCCAAGTTCAACTATAATGGATTTCTTTATCGAACTTGGGGCTTTTCTCTTGTATAATAGTCTTATTATCTGTTTATTATAGTGCCGTTCCTATGTTCTTCTTACCTCCCTGACCAAAAAACATCCCCATGTTTTATATCAAAACATCCCCATGTTGTGCATCAAAACATCCCCATGTTTTATATAACAACATCCCCATGTTTTCACACTGAAGCTACGTGGTTAATCTCCCCAGATGCTTCAAGCAATCTATCTAAACCTTACAATCACTTTTCAATATAGCTTATTCGCTTGTGCGCTCTTCTACCCTTTTCGCGCAAATATGTATACATATACTATTATACTTCCTCGAAATTCTATACTTTTGCAATAGATAACCCAATACAACTTTCACCACATTATATGAGTCAGATTAAATCCATTTGCGTATATAGTGCATCGAGCACAAAAATAGATCAAGTTTACTTTGAAGCAGCTACAGAGCTTGGCAAACAACTTGCACAACACGGTATACAGTTGATAAACGGAGCTGGAAGTATTGGTTTGATGAGTGCAGTGGCTGATGCTACATTGGCTAATGGGGGTAAAGTAACAGGTGTAATTCCCTCTTTCATGATAGAGCAAAATTGGCATCATAAAGGATTGACCAAGTTGGTAGAAGTGAATAGTATGCACGAGCGTAAACAACTCATGGCTGAGTTGAGCGATGCGGTAATTGCATTGCCCGGCGGTTGTGGTACACTCGAAGAATTGCTCGAGATTATTACATGGAAGCAATTGGGTCTTTACCTTAATCCTATCGTTATACTCAATACTAACGGTTTTTTCAATCCTCTGTTGCAAATGCTCAATGAGGCTATTGAGCAAAACTTTATGCGCACTGAGCATGGTGATATTTGGAAGGTTGCTACTACTCCTGGTCAGGCATTAGAGTTGATTTTTACTACTCCTCGTTGGGATGAGTCAATTCGTAAATTTGCCGCTATATGATGTTGACATTGCTTCAAACATTCGACAATCGAGGATTGCCCTTTTCTTATCTGCCTCGTACCGACGATTTTATTACGTTGATACTATTGGCGTGCTTCTTTTTTACTGCTTTTATGCTTTCGCGTACTAAAAAGAATCTGTTGCTTCAAATGAAGGGTTTATTTACCACGCGCGAACGCATTAGTATTTTCGCTGCCAATACCAATATTGATATTCGCTTTCTGCTCTTATTACTATTACAAACTTGTATCTTTGGAGGATTATTCATATTTAATTTTTTCAATGATACAACCCCTATTTTAATGGTGGTAGTGATGCCTGCTTTGCTAATAGGAATATATACGGCATCTTGTGTCATATACCTACTTTTCAAGTGGCTTTTATACCTCTTCCTGGGGTGGATATTCTTTGATAAAATCAAGACAAATTTGTGGATTAGGTCTTATTTCACCCTTGTATATAGCTTTGGATTCATACTCTTTCCATT
The DNA here is from genome assembly GCA_947074235.1 of uncultured Bacteroides sp. Lineage (GTDB taxonomy): Bacteria > Bacteroidota > Bacteroidia > Bacteroidales > Bacteroidaceae > Bacteroides. The sequence goes on from CAMTOV010000016.1 coordinate 24,586, forward strand.
TGTTTTGTTGCTGATTTACTTTGATTTGGACATGATCTACTTGATAGTGTTTGGGCTAATTCTTATGTTTTTTGTTAAAATATTGATGTTTTACAAGTGGTTAAAGCTTTTTTTCAACAATTTAGGTGGCCTTTTGCTTTTAATTTTGTACTTTTGTGCCCTTGAAATCATTCCTTGTTTACTGATGTATAGAGGCTTGATTGAGCTAAACAATTTGTTGATAATAAAAATTTAGGACTTTGAAAATTAAGAAGGTACTTGTATCGCAGCCCAAGCCTGCTTCAGAAAAATCCCCCTATTACGACATTGCTGAGAAATACGGGGTTAAAATCGATTTTCGACCATTTATTAAGGTTGAAAGCGTTTCTGCTAAAGAAGTAAGACAGCAAAAGGTATCTATTCTCGACTTTACAGCCGTTATCTTTACTTCACGACACGCTATCGATCACTTCTTTCATTTGTGCACCGAACTACGTGTGAATATACCAGAAACAATGAAGTATTTTTGTACTACCGAGCAGATTGCTTTGTACATTCAAAAATATGTGCAATATCGTAAACGTAAGATATTCTTTGGCAATACCGGTAAAGTAGAGGATTTGCTTCCTTCGATATTGAAACACAAAACCGAAAAGTATTTGGTCCCCGTTTCTGATGTACACAATGATGATATCAAAAACTGGTTGGATAAAAACAAAATTCAGCATCAAGAAGTGGTAATGTACCGCACGGTAAGTAATGACTTCACGCCAGAAGAGGAATTCGACTATGATATGCTCGTATTCTTCAGCCCATCGGGTGTGGCTTCTTTGCAAAAGAACTTTCCTGACTTTGATCAAACTAATATCAAGATTGGAACGTTTGGCACTACTACAGCACAGGCTGTGCGCGAAGCTGGATTGCGTCTAGACTTAGAAGCTCCAACAGTTAAAGCGCCGTCTATGACTGCTGCCTTAGATATGTTTATCAAGGAAACTAACAAAGGAAAATAATCATTTAGATAAAGAATTACAGATTTATCAACCTGCAGGCCTGTTGGTTTGTTATGGTTGTAGATCTGTAATTTTTATTTTTGTCTCTATGCTCAATACTCTACCCAAAAACGAAAGGCTGTGTAGTAAACTAATCGTTGATAAGATGTTTGCTGGAGGAGCTTCACGCTCATTCTCAGTCTATCCACTACGCGTTGTGTTTATGGAGACAGAAAAGAAAGAATCTCCCCTTTCTATTTTGATAAGCGTGCCCAAGAAACGCTTTAAACATGCTGTGAAGCGCAATTATGTGAAGCGCCAGATACGTGAAGGCTATCGCAAAAACAAAGAAGCATTGCATGATATGCTTCAAGTGAAAGAGTATGGCTTGGCCGTTGCTTTCATTTACCTCTCAGACGAATTCATCCCTACGCAGGATGTTGAAGCTAAGATTAAGATTTTATTGGCGCGCATTATCGAGAAATCGGTATGAAGCGGGTGATATCTTATATTTTGTTGCTGCCCATCTATTTTTATAGGGCTTGCATCTCCCCTCATACACAACCTTCGTGTAGGTTTACTCCCACTTGCTCACAATATGCCATAGAAGCTATTAAGAAGCATGGCCCATTCAAAGGTTTTTATCTCTCTGTAAGGCGTATCTTGCGTTGTCATCCTTGGGGAGGCTCCGGATACGACCCCGTTCCTTAATCCATTGCAACTTATGACTTCTATTATCGACATACATACCCATGTTAAGCCTCATTATCCTGATACGGCTATTTGGAATTGTATGCCCGATAAACTGTCTCAACTCGATAGTGGTGTGCGTTATGCCTCCATTGGTTTGCATCCTTGGTTTTTATCTCAATCGTCTTTTATGGAAGATAAAGCATCGCTGGTAGAGGCGCTCGCTCGCAAAGAGTTTATTGCCATAGGCGAAGCGGGATTGGATAAGTTGTGCGATACCGATTGGGATTTGCAGGTGGATGCTTTCCTATTTCAGGCTGAACTCTCTGCTAGGCTAGATATGCCTTTGATTATACATTGTGTGAAGGCTCACAATGAAATAATGCAATTAAAGCGTAGGTTGAATCCTGCGAACTCTTGGATTATTCATGGCTTTCGTGGAAAGTCTCAATTGGCTAATCAGTATATACAAGCTGGTTTTTATCTTTCAATTGGAGAACAGTTTAATGCTGCTTCCATACCCTCTATCCCACTCCATCATATGTTTCTCGAAACGGATGAATCTTTGCTTCCTATCGAAAAAATCTATGAGCAAGTGGCCAATGTACTCTCTATTACTGCTGATGCTCTAATGGCAAATATGAGGCAAAACGCTGATAAAGTGTTTTTTAATCATTAAGAGTTGTTTGTTCAAATAAAGAGTCGTACTTTTGCCGTTACAGTAAATATATAAACAAATTATCGTTACGATGAACTTTGTAGAAGAACTAAGATGGCGTGGCATGCTGCATGACATGATGCCCGGCACAGAAGAATTATTGAATAAAGAACAGGTTTCGGCTTATCTAGGTATTGATCCAACGGCTGATTCATTGCATATCGGACACCTTTGTGGGGTGATGATGCTTCGTCACCTTCAACGTTGCGGCCACAAACCATTGGCTTTGATTGGTGGTGCAACAGGTATGATTGGCGACCCATCAGGCAAATCAGCAGAACGTAACCTGTTGACTGAGGATATCCTTCGTCACAATCAAGACGCTATTAAAAAGCAATTGGCTAAATTCCTCGATTTCGAATCGGATGCTCCCAACCGTGCTGAGTTGGTGAACAACTACGACTGGATGAAAGAGTTTACTTTCCTTGACTTTGCTCGTGAGGTGGGTAAGCACATCACTGTAAACTACATGATGGCGAAAGATTCTGTAAAGAAGCGCTTGAATGGTGAAGCTCGTGATGGTCTTTCTTTCACGGAATTTACTTATCAGTTGCTTCAAGGATACGACTACGTGCACTTGAACCGCACAAAAGGCTGTAAACTACAGATGGGTGGTTCGGATCAGTGGGGTAATATCACTACAGGAACAGAGCTTATTCGCCGTACAAATGGTGGCGAAGCATACGCTTTGACTTGCCCATTGATTACTAAGGCAGATGGCGGTAAGTTTGGTAAAACAGAATCGGGCAATGTGTGGCTTGACGCTAAATATACTACTCCTTACAAGTTCTATCAATTCTGGTTGAACGTAAGCGATAGCGATGCAGAACGTTATATCAAGATCTTCACTTCATTGACAAAAGAAGAAATTAACGACTTGACAGCTCAACAAGATGAAGCTCCACACTTGCGCACGCTTCAAAAACGCTTAGCTAAAGAGGTAACCATCATGGTGCACTCTGAAGAGGCGTATAATGCCGCTGTAGAAGCTTCAAACATACTTTTCGGCAATGCTACATCGGATGCGTTGAAAAAACTCGATGAAGATACGCTATTGGCCGTTTTCGAAGGTGTGCCACAGTTCGAGATTTCTCGCGATTTATTAGCGGAAGGGACTAAAGCTATCGATCTTTTTGTAGACAATGCTGCAGTTTTTCCATCAAAAGGGGAAATGCGTAAGATGGTTCAAAGTGGTGGTGTATCAATAAACAAAGAAAAGTTAGCTACATTCGATCAATTAATCACTTTTGCTGACTTATTGAACGACAAATACTTACTAGTTCAACGCGGTAAAAAGAACTATTATTTGATTACGGCTAAATAAAAAAAATGCAAAAAGATTTGGAGATTTCAATCAATCTCCATATCTTTGCATCGCTTTTGAAAGAAAGAACAACAAGTTTGGTCCATGGTGTAATGGTAGCACAACAGTTTTTGGTACTGTTTGTCTAGGTTCGAATCCTGGTGGACCAACAAATACACAGTTATTGTAAGATAAAAAGCCGCATAATTTGCATTTATGCGGCTTTTTTCGTGTCTCTAAGTGTGGTCAACCGAAATTTAGAACATTCATTCGGTGACATTCGCGGTGACAACTTTCTTATTTTCCCTTCTCATTGTACTCATAACACACAAAAAATATGAGTACCAATCAAAAAAATGTAAACGTCCTTTTCTGGATTAGAAAAAAACGTGCGAAAGATGGACTTGTTCCACTTTACTGTCGAGTAACGATTTCGGGTCAAAGATACGAATTTCTACTTGATGTGAAACCTCGTGTCGCTACGTGGTCCCCAACTCTTCAACGTGCCATTGGCAAAACATCCCAAGACAGAAACACAAACACTGTTATTGAAAATTGTATCATGCAAATTGATGATACAACTACGCGTATTTATCAAAAAGGTTATGAAATGTCTATCGAGACATTTAAATTAATGCATAACCGTGCAGAAAATGACTACTCTACTATTGGTGCACTCTTCGATTATCACGAAATTATGGAAAAGAAAAAGCTTGAACCAGGTTCTTTCCGTGGCTACGTCGTGACTAAAAAGCACATGCTTGATTATATCCGTATTAAATATAAGGTTGCTGATTATCATATTTCGGCAATTGATAAATCTTTTGTATTTGAGTTCTTCGCCTATTTGCAAGGCTACAGAAGAGAAGGCAAAATTAAGTGTCACACAAACGGTGCACTTAAACATATTACTCGCTTTCGCCGGGTGATGAATTTGGCTTTGCAAAATGAATGGATTGATCGCAATCCTGTTTGTTTACTCAAAGTAAAAAAAGATAAAGTTGAAATAGGCTATTTAACGGAGAAAGAGCTCAAAGAACTTGAAAATACCCCTCTCAAACCACATCTTTCTATTGTGCGTGATATCTTTCTATTCTCTGTATATACTGGCGCTGCTTATGTAGATATGCAAAATCTAAAAAATAAGAATTTGTGCATGGGTATCGACAAATCAATTTGGTTGACTTATCATCGACAGAAAACAAATACTCGTTGTCCTGTTCCATTGCTTAAACCTGCAGAAGCCTTGATTGAGAAATATAAAGCCTATCATGATTATGATGATAATGCGCACATCTTCCCTGTACCAAGCAATCAAATTTGCAATCGATATTTAAAGATAATTGCAAAAGAAGCGGGTATTGAAAAAGATCTATCTTTTCATATGGCCAGACATACATTTGCTACCACTATCACATTAACAGCAGGTATACCAATTGAAACCGTATCCAAGATGCTAGGTCATTCGAGTTTGACAACTACTCAAATCTACGCCAAAGTTATTGATACAAAGATTATGGACGATATGGCAGAGCTTAAAAAGGCTTATGAACAAATCAACAGAAATGTAGAAGATAAGAAGTATAAAGTAGCTCAATAAATCAATTTTAAAAAAGTACAATAATATATGAAACCAAAATTAATCAAATTACAAGCGTCGGAAGCATTGAACAAACTCAATGAAGTAGGCAACGAAAAAGTATATCTCCGTTCGTCTGACGTCTTGAAACTATTTTCGATTAGTGATAGCACATTAAAGAATTTACGTCGCAATGGGGATTTGCCTTGTTATAAATTGGGTGGTACCTATTTATACAAACGTGAAGAGATTGAAGCACGTATGCGAAAGCTCACTAAAGATGAAGAATGACACAATCTATAAATATAAAACACTAACACACCATGAGTAAAGGATTCAATTATTATAAAGCTGATACCGATAGGTTTCAAGACATTAAAATTAAGAGGCTAAAAAAACAATTTGGCCCGGAGGGATATTGTGTTTATCAATACGCCTTAAATGAAATCTATCGTGTAGATGGTTGCTTTCTTCAATGGACGGCAGATCATGTTTTTGACTGCGCTGAATATTGGGGAATAACGGAAGATAGAGTAAACGAGATTATTAAATATTGTACAGAGGTGCGATTGTTTGATAGTATTGCCTTTAAAAGCTGTATTCTTACTGCTAGAAGCATTCAAAGTCGTTATATTGATATGTGTAGAGTTAGCAAGAAAAAGGCTTATATACCGCTTGAAATCTTGCTTATAGAGCCCGAAGCGGAAAAGATACCACATAAAGAAAAGATAATCCCGTTTCAAAATTCTGCGAATACTCTAGAAAGTTCTGCGAATACTCTAGAACAATCTGCGAATATTCAAGAAGTATCTAGTAACATTCCAGAAAAAACGCATAAAGAAAAGAAAAGAAAAGAAAAAGAAATCCCCCCTCATACCCCCCAACAAATACAGGAGGAGGCAAGAAGATTAATTTCTGCTCTTGAAAATAATAATTCAGTGTACGAAACACAGCAGCAACCCGCCACCCAACGAAACACTCAATTTCTGTTGGAAACGCTAAACCGTTATAATTTTATGCCGGCAGAGGTGGAAGAAGTTTTGCTTCTTACCAACTATGGGGAGATAGGACATCCAATTTGGAAGCTTTTACAAGACGTTGCGGCAAGTACTAAAATCAAATATCCGCGGCAATACATGCTTTCAAGATTGCGAGGCACCACAACCAAAAGCGCTGCAAGCTGATGGCAAAGCGCATTTCAGACTACTACCCTCGGCAAATGCGCCGTGGGTGGTGTGTGGCGCACACAGCAAGTGTTGCGGGCATTGAGATGGAGAGATACGGGCAAGTTTATGGTACATTCAAAGAAACCTGCATTGCCTGTAATAACTTGAACAAAAAAGATGATCAGAAAAATGGAAACAAAGTATAAAAAAGGCGATTATGTAAGTGTTTCGCCCACTGCAAATGGATTGGGTGTGTGGATTGATGGTGTTGTTGAAAGTGTATCACCCATTATGGGCCGAGTGATTATCACTGTTGGCTATTTTACGGCAGATCAATGCGGAAACAGATTTATAACGCTGAGTAATGACGCATTGTTAAAACCAATGCAAATGGAGGAAATCTATGAGTAAAATTGTAAGTAGGTTAACAATACGGTTAACAGAAGCTGAGGCCACACAGTTAGAGTTTGTCAAACATCTGCTAAAGATTAATACAGCGAGTGAAGCGATTAAATATCTCATTGAGCATTATCCCCGTTTTACAACCCATTATAGGAAACAAGCAGAGGAATGGAACAAAAAAGAACTTAGATATGAGGCACAACAAAGAGAGCTTGACGATATTAAAAATGCACTGGGTTTGTTGGTTCGTGTGCTTGGTAATGATAGCAAGTAGATAGCATTTATAGAATGGCCAGACAATGAAGTGATAGCAAATAAGTATAATTGGTTATTCTCTAGATGTTGAACTCTACCAAAGTTTCTACCGTTGTGCACCACACCGCAAACCGCCCGATCGTGGCAAGCCACAAACTGTCGGTTTGCCGTGTTCGGTAGTTTGCGAAGTGGTACATTGTTTCAAACTTGGTGGCTGTTCTGTACTTTTGTATCATTAATATCAGCCTATGGCAAGCCATAAGCTTAGCGTACTACCAGGATGATAGTATTAGACTTGCGCCGGGTGCATTGAAGTTTCTACCGT
>CAMTOV010000017.1 GCA_947074235.1 uncultured Bacteroides sp.
CGCCGGCAATACGGTCAGATGAGAATAAACGCATCAAATCATCTTCAAGTGATACGAAGAATACTGATGAACCTGGATCTCCTTGACGACCTGCACGACCACGCAACTGACGGTCTACACGACGTGATTCATGACGCTCTGTACCGATGATAGCCAAACCGCCAGCATCTTTAACTTCTGTGCTCAACTTGATGTCGGTACCACGGCCGGCCATGTTGGTAGCAATAGTAACCATACCTTTAAGACCAGCGTTTGCTACGATATCAGCTTCTTTTTGGTGAAGCTTAGCATTCAATACGTTGTGTTGTATCTTACGCATCGATAGCATTTTGCTCAACATCTCAGAGATTTCTACAGAGGTTGTACCTACAAGAACCGGACGACCTTCGCCTACAAGTCTTTCAATCTCTTCGATAACCGCTTTATATTTTTCGCGTTTTGTTTTATAAACGCGGTCGTTCATGTCTTTACGCGCAATAACTCTATTTGTCGGAATAACTACTACGTCTAGTTTGTAGATATCCCAAAGCTCACCTGCTTCTGTTTCGGCTGTACCCGTCATACCCGAAAGCTTGTGATACATACGGAAGTAGTTCTGCAAAGTGATGGTTGCAAAAGTTTGTGTAGCAGCTTCTACTTTTACTTTTTCTTTCGCCTCGATAGCTTGGTGCAATCCATCTGAGTAGCGACGACCATCCATGATACGACCTGTTTGCTCGTCTACAATCTTAACCTGGCCATTCATTACCACATACTCATCATCCTTTTCGAACATGGTGTATGCTTTCAATAACTGGTTGATAGTATGAACGCGCTCAGCTTTAACAGCATAGTTGTTAAATAATGAATCTTTCTTTTCAAGCTTTTGTTCGTCGCTTAAGTCAGCCTCATTTTCTAGTTCAGAAAGTTGAGCTGTGATATCGGGAAGAACGAAGAATGTAGGATCATCAGATTTACCACTAATTAAGTCGATACCTTTATCAGTTAAGTCTACACTGTTAATCTTTTCGTCGATAACGAAGTATAATGGATCAGTAGCTTCAGGCATACGCTTGTTGTTCTGCTCCATGTAAATTTCCTCAGTCTTCAACAAACCTGCTTTTACACCTGGCTCACTCAAGAACTTGATGAGGGCTTTGTTTTTAGGCAACGCTTTATGGCTACGGAAAAGAGACAAGAATCCCTCTTCTACCTCTTTTTTATCATTAGAGGCAATTAGTCTTTTTGCTTCTGTCAAATATTTAGTAGCCAATACTTTTTGTGCTTCCACCAAGCGTTCTACTAATGGACAAAGATCTTCAAAAAGTTGGTCTTCTCCTTTTGGAACAGGACCTGATATAATAAGAGGTGTACGAGCATCATCAATCAATACTGAGTCAACCTCATCGACAATAGCATAATTGTGTTGACGTTGCACCAAGTCTTTGGGGCTGATAGCCATATTATCGCGAAGGTAGTCGAAACCAAACTCATTGTTTGTACCAAAGGTAATGTCTGCCAAATAAGCTTTGCGACGTGCATCAGAGTTAGGCTGATGTCTATCAATGCAGTCTACGCTTAAACCATGGAACATATACAAAGGGCCCATCCATTCCGAGTCACGTTTTGCCAGATAGTCATTTACTGTTACCACATGCACGCCATTTCCAGTCAAAGCATTCAAGAAAACAGGGAGTGTTGCTACAAGAGTTTTACCTTCACCCGTAGCCATTTCGGCAATTTTACCTTTGTGAAGCACTACGCCACCAAACAACTGTACGTCGTAGTGAACCATGTTCCACTTCATTTCGTTGCCCCCGGCAGCCCATGTTGTATTATAGATAGCCTTATCTCCTTCAATACGAACAAAATCTTTTGATGCAGCCAATGTTCGGTCAAAGTCAGTAGCTGTTACCTCTATCTCTTCGTTTTGAGTAAAACGTCTCGCTGTGTCTTTTACAATAGAGAAAGCAATAGGAAGAACCTCTTCAAGAGCTTTTTCGTAGATTTCAAGAATCTCTTTTTCTAGCTTATCAATTTGAGCAAATAAACCTTCACGCTCTTCAATTTCAAGCGTTTCTATCTTTGCTTTCAACTCAACTACATTCTCTCGCTCTTTGCTAGCCGATTCAAATATGTATTTTTTGAGTTCTTCAGTTTTAGCACGAAGCTCATCATTGTTTAGCTTTTCTACCTCTGGATAAGCGGCTTTAATCTTCTCTACCCAAGGCTGAATTTCTTTCATATCGCGCTTGGATTTATTTCCAAATATTGCGCCTAAAAATTCATTAAATCCCATTGTATATTGTTTTTTATATTATTACTAAAATTGTATGCTTCTCTTTTTCAGAGTTTGCTATCGTTTAAGTGTGATAGGTGGAGCTTTCGAGCCATTTGGAGCTCTTATTCTCATAAATTGCGTAACAGTAGGTGCAATTCTATCTACTGATATAGGTGTATCAATATGTTCACCTTTCAATGAACTTCCAAAGAATATAAGTGGCATAGGAATATACCCATCGCGCACTACTTTATTGAGTGATGAATTGTTTTCATTCACAATTGTCCATCCAGGAAGTATGCTGATATATAAATCACCCGAACGTTTTCTATGATAAGCATTACGGATTTTTTCAATCTCGGGCGACCATGCTCCCGATAGAAGTTGTTGTGCAGAGTATGCTGTATTAACGCCACTAAACTGCATCAAAAAGTCGGCCGATTTATTTTGAATGTCAGATAAGACAAGATTCTTTTGTTCGATTAACTTGTGGTTCAAGTATATTTGTTGATCATAGTATGCTTCTACGTATTTTCCTTCACCATAAATAGCCATAAGGTACATGTTCAACAATGCTGAGCAACGATTTAAGTGGAACTCACCGCTAGGAATGCGATATATGCCCAAATCGGTTGATTCGCTATCTACATATCCTGTAGAAGTTATAAAGAATAAGACGTTATCTAACCCTACCTTCTTGTCTACAAGTTCAAAGAGATTAGCCAAAGCTAAATCTAATCTTACATAAGCATCTTGAATTTCGGTTGCAGCCTCTTGCACTGTTTTATTCATGTAGTTGCCTGCATAATAATTCAATGAAAGCATATCTGTAACATCATCTTTGCCTAATTCACTTTTCTCAAATAATTCATTTACAAGAGCATTCACCTCTTCATTGGCGTAGGGGCTAGTTACAATTCTACGAAATTTATTGGTGCGTTCATCTTCAAACTTATATTTAAACCCATTGTCACGCCATTCGGGCAGATAACCATACTTGTCAAAAGAGTGATAAGGAGTCCAAACTATATTTGAAATTCTAAAGTCGATAGATGATTTATCATTGTATTGGTTCAACCACCAAGGAAAATCTGTATAATAGGTTGTCCCACACCATTTACCAGTGTTTTGATTAATCCAAAAAGCGCCATTTCCACTATGTCCTGCAGCTAATATGGCAGCATCTCTAAAAGGGGATATGGCATATATTAATCCTCTATTGCGAGTAGCAATTTTAAGTTCGTCAGCAATAGTAGATGTGAGTAACTGAGTAGGAGAGGAGGTTTCGTCAGTGTAATTGCCCATGTAGTTGGCATCATACACACAACTCACAGGTCGGAGAGTAGATACATCGAGCCAGCGATTGCCAATAATGCCATTGAGAGCAGGAGGCGCACCAGTATAAATAGATGCAACTGCCGAAGAACGATCTACATTGTCGAAACTATACTGAATATTGCGATAGACTTTACCATCCCTCCATAAGCGTTTGAAGCCTTTCTCTCCATACAATGGCGAAAAGCTTTCTAAATAATCAGTTCGAAGTTGATCTATGGTGATACCGATAACTAATTTCGGTGACTTGTCTTGTGTTTCAGCATAAGCTTGTGCACCCGAAAGTGTTAGTACGGTTATTATAGAGGTTATAAGTCCTTTCATTTATTTTTTTTATATGTCAATATCAAATTGCTCAATGAGCGTATCAACAAACACAGTGCCAAAGGTACGACAGCTAAATTAATTCTTTGTGGTATTAGGGGGAAAAGCACTATAAAAAGTGTTAAAACAATGAAATTGAATACGTGATACCAGCAAATCTTTCCTTTTCGGACACAATATATTATATAAGGTAAGAATAATAGTTGGCCGGGATGGAAGATAAATAATAGGTAATTCTGACTAACAGCCGGATGATCGGAGAACAATGCGAGGAAAGTTATAACACAACCTGCAATGCCGGCTATAGCGAATAAAAACAAATCTAGCCCCCATAATCCTTTTTTCTTTTTTAAGCCATAAATAGTAAAAATGATTGTAAAGATGAAAAGTAGTAAAGCGCTACGAATTGGAGTAAACATGTCGCCTATTTTATCCAACCAATCAGGTTCATCTATATTGCCATTTGCGTATACTAGTTGAAATGTTTCTTTTACTAAGCTCCTTGTAGAGTCATTGGTTGCAATCATACCATTTTCAAATGCATCCATTAAATAAAATGGCGAAAACATTAATTCTCTATTAGATATAGGCTTGTCAGCTTCGCTCCCTATGCAAAAATCCATGCCAAATCTCGACCAAGGGTTATTGCTTGTTTGTAGATAAATGATATCTCTATAACTGTGTACATTATTAGCCTTTTCGATAGGTTGATAAATGACTTCTCCCTGTATGCTTTCTTCTATCTTATCACGTGGTCGGGTAGCACAGTTGTCATAAAAAAAATTATACCGATACACTCGATTCTCTTTTTTATAATTTTCTTCTAACAGTTTTATTAGCTCAACCTTCTCATCATTGCTTAGGTTTAAGGTCTGCTGCCATACATCTCTTCCATAATAATTGTACTCCCACTTAAATCGCTCAAAGTTTTCAATTCCTAATTCGTAATCTGTTTCTCCTAAAGAGAATCTCCAAATGAAATTGGGGGCACCAAAGTTAAACAATCCATAGTTAAAAACAATGTCAATGTTTCTTGAAGGATTTTCGTAACGGATAGCCGTATGACCAAATAGGGTATAAATAATATTGCCAGGAGCGCATGTTAGTAAGCTAAGCCTAACAGAGTCCATCTCGGTTTTATTTGATGGTGAAAAGCTGGCAGCATTAACTCCAGTTGCAATTAGAATTAGAATGAATAATAGTTTAATCTTCGACACGTTGGTTGTGTTACAGGATAAATAATAATGTGCACAAAGATATTATATATTTCTTTTATAGAGGTGTAGTGCGGTAAACAATTAATGAAATATCAGCTTTTTAATAAGCTCTTTTAGTGAAACAAACAATGAGTTGACATTTAAATATATACGTTATGTGTAAAAACACCCCCATGTTGTTATATAAAACATCCCCATGTTATTATACAAAACATCCTCATGTTGTATACCATTACATCCCCATGTTTTCTATCAAAACATCCCTATGTTGTTATTATCGAACTTAGGTGAATATTATCTTAAGCTTATTCCTTTTATTTGTATAGATAATATAATACATTAGATATAAGGCTGATATTATTATTTTATCTATATCTTTGTGACATAATTTAAAGAATACTCATAGGTGAACTTAATAGTGGATATAGGAAATACCTTCGCTAAGATGGCAGTATTTGCTGATAGTGAAATGCTGGATATGGTAACTTGTTCCAATCATTCATTAGATAAATTATATCCTTTGCAAGAGAAATATGAGATTCAGCAAGTCATTGTAGCTAGCGTTGTTCCTTTATCTCATTTGGTAGAAAAGCAGCTTGCTCAACTCAATATTCCGATGTTGGTGCTTGATTGTAAAACTCCGTTGCCAATTAAAAATCTCTATAAAACCCCTGAGACTTTGGGTTACGACCGTATTGCGGCAGTTGTAGGAGCCAATAGTATTTATCCAAATAAAGATTTATTAGTGATAGATGCCGGCACTTGTATTACATATGAGTTTATTGACGCTAAAGGACAGTATCATGGGGGTAATATTTCTCCTGGTTTACAGATGAGATTTAAGGCATTAAATCACTTTACGGGCAAGCTTCCTTGTGTATTAGCCGATGGTGATTACGGGTTTTTTGGCGATAGTACCGAAACTGCAATTCGTGCTGGGGTAAAAAAAGGGCTGGAATTTGAAATTTTAGGTTATATTGCAGCAATGAGGAATAAATATGAAGAACTTTTGGTTTTTTTAACTGGCGGAGATGAATTTTCTTTTGATGACAACGTAAAAAGTGTCATCTTTGCAGATAGATTTTTAGTGTTGAAAGGATTAAATAGAATTTTAAACTATAATAATGGTAGGATTTAAACAGACACTTTCTGTGCTTTTACTAATGGCTGTTAGCGGCATCGCATTAGCGCAAAATAATACAAACTCTCCCTATACACGATATGGCTATGGTGATTTGGCTAGTCCAAATTTTGGGAATAGTAGAGCGATGGGGGGAATAGCTTATGGCTTACGTGATGGCTCGCAGATTAACCCTTTGAATCCTGCTTCGTATACGGCTGTAGATTCGCTTACTTTTATTTTTGAAGGTGGCGTATCATTGCAGAATGATAACATGAGTGATGGTGTGACGAAAAAAAATGTGAAGAACTCAAGCTTTGATTATTTAGCTATGCAGTTTCGTATGCATAGAATGCTATCGCTAAGTGTTGGGTTATTGCCTTATTCTAATGTTGGATATAATATATCACAAGCTTTTGAGTCTACATCTTCTTCGCCAAGCTATACTAAGCAAGTATATGGTGATGGAGGTTTGCATCAAGTATATGGAGGATTAGGGTTTAAACCTTTTAAAAATCTTTCAATCGGTGCTAATATGTCTTTCTTATGGGGGGATATTAATCGTGCATTGACCATGATTTACCCTTCATATTCAACAGGAAGTACTACTACTACACCATCCTATTCGGAAGGTACATATACAACAATTCGTAGTTATAAACTTGATGTTGGTTTACAATACTCTCAGCCTATTGGGGAGAAACATTTAGTGACTGTAGGTGCAGTATTTTCACCTGGACATCATTTAAATAATGATACATATATTCAAACCTCAACTAGTGTTGTTACTACGCAAGATTCAATTGCTACTTTTGGTATTCCAAATAGTTTCGGAGTTGGATTTACTTATAAATATGATGACCGCATAATGATTGGTGCAGATTATAGTAAAGAAGAATGGAGTAAGGTGACTTATATGAACAAACCAAATGCTTTTTGTGATAGAACAAAAATCTCTGTAGGTGCCGAGTATCTTCCTTCGAAAATGGCTAAGAGTTATTTGGGGATGATTAAATATCGCATAGGTGGATATTATCAAACTCCTTATTATAAAACTGAAAATGGTGATAGAGCTGCTCATGAATGGGGGCTATCTGCAGGCTTTGGCTTGCCACTTCCTCGTTCAAGATCTCTTGTTAGTGTAACAGCGCAATATATTCATGTGAAAGGTTTGCAGCCAGCTATGCTTACAGAAAATATACTAAAACTAAGCATCGGCATTACATTTAATGAACGCTGGTTCTTTAAACGTAAAGTTGATTAATTAGACATTATAAATAATAACTAAAACTAAAATACAATGAAAATTAGAAACCTTTTAGCTACTGTGTTGCTGTCAGCCCCATTAATGGCTGTAGTGGCTCAAGATGATAATGTTTGTATTCCTAATAGTAGTGTAGCTCGTGAAGCTGTAAAAGCGGGCAACTTTAAGGACGCTTACGAGCCTTGGAAAATTGTAATTGAAAACTGTCCAACACTTCGTTATTATACATTTACGGATGGTTTTGCTATTCTTAAAAACTTTTTGGATACTAATACTGATCGCAGCTCTGCTGATTATCAAAAGTATTTTGCTGAATTAATGGACCTGCATGATAAAAGAATTCATTATATTCCTGAATTCTTGGCTAAGAATGTAAATGTGCCATTGACTGTAGATGGTGCTTTGGGTTCTAAAGCTTTAGATTATATTCAATACTCTCCATCTCCTGATGTTAATGAGGCGTATGGATGGTTTAAGCAATCTGTTGATGCAGATAAATCGAATGCATCTGCTAATGTAATGCACTTTTTCCTTGATATGTCTGCTCGTAGAATGAAAGCTGATGCAGCTAACAAAGAGCAGTTTATAAAAGACTACTTGGTTGTGACTGGATATGCTGATGAAGCTTTGGCTACAGAAACAAAAGCTAGTGCTAAGAAAGCCATGGAAACTGTAAGAGGTAATATGGATGCTCAGTTTATTAATAGCGGTGCTGCTACATGCGAGTCATTAGAAGAAATCTATGCACCTAAAGTAGAAGCATCAAAAACTGATTTGGCCGCTTTGAAAGAGATTATCAAAATAATGGCCATGATGGGATGTAGAGATAATGAAGCATATCTTCAAGCTTCTCTATATGCATATCAAATTGAGCCTAGCGCAGATGCTGCTCAAGGTTGTGCTGCTATGGCTTTCAAAAAAGGAGATATTGATGGCTCTGTAAAATTCTTCGATGAAGCAATGGAGCAAGAAACTGATAATACTAAGAAAGCTGAAATCGCATTTAAAGCTGCTAATGTGTTAGCATCTGCAAAACGCTTGTCGGCTGCTAGAAATTATTCAAATAAGGCTATTAGCTTCAATCCTAATTATGGCGCTCCATATTTATTGATTGCTTCCTTGTATGCTGGTAATTACAAATGGACAGATGAAATGGCCTTGAATAAGTGTACTTTCTTCTTGGCAATCGATAAATTGCAACGTGCTAGATCTGTAGATCCAAGTGTTGCTGAAGAGGCTAATAAATTGATTAATAGCTATTCTGCATTCACTCCAGAGGCTAAAGATTTATTTATGCTTGGTTATAAAACTGGCGATAGAGTAAACATTGGTGGTTGGATAGGAGAGTCTACAACAATTAGATAATATATGCTGAAAGTGCAAAATTGCTCTTTATACAATAATGGTATGAGCATAACAATTGTCATTACGACAATTGTTATGCTCTTGCTGTTTACTTCGTGTGGTAGTAAAACAACGCAGATTGGCGATGCCATTGTGGAAAGAGACTCCTTGCCATCTATGGAAACGCTTGATGTGGAAACCTTTGTTTCAGACTCGGGGGTTATTCGATATCGTATAGAAGCGGATGAGTGGCTTGTTTATGATAAAAAACGGCCATCTTATTGGGCTTTCGAAAAAGGAATGTATTTGGAACAATTTGATTCTGTGCATCACGTTGAAGCCAGTATTAAGGCTGATACGGCTTATTATTATGATAAACAAAAGCTATGGAAATTAATAGGCAACGTTGATATTGAAAATAGAAAAGGAGAAAAGTTTAATACCGAATTGCTCTATTGGAATCAAGCTACCGAAAGAATTTATTCAGATAAATTTATTCGTATAGAACAACCCGATAGAATAGTGACCGGGCATGGTTTTGACTCTAATCAACAAATGACAGCTTGGGAAATTCATAATATGGAAGGTATATTTTATATTGATGATGAGGATACGCAATCTGCCACTACCGATACTATAAAATAATTGAAACACTAGTACTATGAATATTTTTATTTACCTTTTAATAACTATGGCTCTTTCTGCATTCTTCTCAGGAATCGAGATTGCTTTTGTATCGGTAGATAAACTTCGATTTGAATTGGATCGTAAGAAAGGGATATCATCACGTATATTAGGACTGTTTTTTAATAATCCCAATAATTTTATATCAACCATGCTTGTTGGCAATAATGTTGCTTTGGTGGTTTACGGTATCTTGATGGCACAAATTATTGGTGATAAACTTCTTGCAGGATTTATTGATAGTTATTTCTTAATGGTTTTAATACAAACTGTTATTTCAACGTTGATAATTTTAGTAACAGGAGAATTTCTTCCAAAAACACTCTTCAAGATTAATCCAAATCTTATTTTGAATGTTTGTGCTATTCCTTTATTTATATTTTATATCATCCTTTATCCCATCTCCAAAATAGCTTCGGCTATATCTTCACTCTTTTTGCGTATTTTTGGTATAAAGGTAAGTGCTGAATCTACTGCCAAAGCTTTTAGTAAGATAGATCTCGATTATTTTGTTCAATCTAGTATTGAAAATGCTGATAGTACAGAAGAACTTGATACAGAAGTGAAAATATTTCAGAATGCTTTAGATTTTTCTAATATTAAAATTCGCGATTGTATAGTGCCTCGTACAGAAGTTGTATCTGTTGATAAGTCGACTCCCCTTCCTGAATTGATGAATAAATTTGTAGAATCGGGCATTTCGAAAATTATAGTTTGCGATGGAAATATTGATAATATAATAGGATATATTCACTCTTCGGAGATGTTTAGAAAGCCTCAAAGCTGGCTAGACGATGTTAAGGATATTCCAATTGTTCCAGAAACTATGGCAGCCAATAGATTAATGCAATTGTTTATGCAACAGAAAAAAACAATAGCTGTTGTTGTTGATGAATTTGGTGGAACGGCTGGTATTGTGTGTTTAGAAGATTTGGTTGAAGAGATATTTGGTGATATTGAAGATGAGCACGATAATACATCATATATATGTAAGCAAGTAGGAGATGATGAATATGTACTATCAGCTCGATTAGAAATAGAAAAGGTAAATGAAACCTTCAATTTGGAGTTACCTGAATCGGATGAGTATTTAACAATTGGAGGGCTAATTTTAAATCATTATCAAAGTTTTCCAAAGTTGCATGATGTTGTTGATATTGATAACTATCATTTTAAAATAGTAAAGGTAACTCCTACAAAAATAGAATTAGTGCGCCTCAAAGTCATAGAATGATATAATATAACCCATTTTTTTGAGTTTATAAGAATGTAATATTAGCATTTTTTGTATCTTCGTGCGCTTAAGTATTTAGAAATATAATAGTAATAAATAAACAAATAAATAAATCATATTAATTAAAATGGCAACATTACAAAACATTAGATCTAAGGGCCCATTATTAGTGGCCGTTATTGGTTTGGCGTTGTTCGCTTTTATTGCAGGTGATGCATGGAAAGCAATTCAACCACATCAATCACAAGATATAGGCGAAATCAACGGAGATGCACTATCGGCACAAGATTATCAAGCCTTGGTAGAAGAATACACAGATGTAGTTAAATTTTCGTCGGGACAAACATCATTGAGCGAAGAACAAACTAATCAAATTAAAGATGAAGTATGGCGCAATTATGTAAATAACAAGTTGATTGAAGATGAAGCAAAGAAAATTGGCTTAACAGTATCTCCTGCCGAAATTCAAGCTGTAATTGATGCTGGTGTAAATCCTATGCTTCAACAAACTCCTTTCCGTAATCCACAAACTGGGGCTTTTGATAAAGATATGCTTAAAAAGTTCTTGGTAGATTATTCTAAAATGGATCTTCGTCAAATGCCAGCTCAATATGCTGATTATTATGAAGCAATGTACAAATATTGGTCTTTCATTGAGAAATCTTTAGCACAAAATATTTTGGCTGAGAAATATCATGTTTTGATCTCTAATTGTTTGTTGTCAAATCCAATTGAAGCTCAAGATGCCTTTGATGCTAGAGTAAATCAAGCTGATGTTCTTCTTGCTGCCATTCCTTATTCTTCTATTCCAGATTCATCAGTACAAGTGAAGGAGTCTGAATTGAAAGAACTTTATAATAAAAGAAAAGAGGAGTTTAGACAATATGTTGAAACTCGTGATATTAAATACATTGATATTTTAGTAACAGCAAGCCCTGAAGATAGAGCTGCAATTGAAAGTGAAGTTACTGAGTCGGCTCAACAACTAGCTGAAACAGATTCTGATTATGCTTCATTCATACGTTCTACCGGTTCTGATTATCCATATGTAGATTTATTCTATAATAAGACTGCTTTCCCTAGCGATGTAGTAGCACGTTTAGACTCTGCAACCATTGGTCGTGTTTATGGTCCTTATTATAATGTAGCTGATAACACAATAAATTCATTCAAAGTAGTAGCAAGAACAAATGCTGCTGACTCTGTTGAATTCAAACAAATTCAAGTTTATGCTGATACCCCTGCAAAAACTAAAGATTTAGCTGATAGTATTTATAATGCAATCAAAGACGGAGCTAATTTCTCAGAAGTAGCAGCTAGATATGGCCAAAACGGTGAAACAACATGGTTAACTTCTGCTCAATATGAAGGTGCTCAACTTGATAATGAAAACTTGAAATATATTTCTGCTATCAATAACATGAACACAAATGAGTTGACTAATCTTGCTATGGGTCAAGCTAATGTTATTGTTCAAGTAACTAATAAAAAGGCTAACAAAGACAAGTACAAAATTGCTGTTGTGAAGCGTCCTGTAGAATTTAGCAAAGAAACATACAGAAAAGCATACAATGACTTTAGCCAATTCATTTCAGCTAATCCTACACTTGATAATGTGAAAGCTAATGCTGAAGAGTTTGGTTATAGATTGTTGGATAGAGCAGATTTGACAAGCGCAGAACATACTGTTGGTGGTGTTAAAGGTACTAAAGATGCTTTGAAATGGGCATTTGCTGCTAAACCAGGTGAAGTTTCAGGTTTATATGAATGTGGCGAAAGTGATCATTTAATGGTTGTTGCATTGGAGACTATTAAACCAACAGGTTATCGTTCTTTGAAACAAGTGCAAAATGAATTGAGAGCCGAAATAGTTAAAGATAAGAAAGCTGAAATTATCATGTCTCAAATGAAAGCTGCTAACGCATCTACTTTTGCTCAATACAAGGATATGAATAACGCAGTAAGTGATTCAATTAAGTTTGTGACGTTTGCTGCTCCTGCTTATGTTCCAGCTTTGCGTAGCAGTGAACCACTAGTTGGTGCTTATGCTGTAACAGCTGAAATGAATAAACTAAGCGCACCTATTAAGGGTAATGCTGGTGTATTGGTATTGCAAAAATATGCTGAAGACAAATTGAACGAAACTTATAATCAAGCTACGGAAGAGGCTCAAATGCAAACAATGCATACTCGCTTTGCAAATCGTTTATTAAACGACTTATATATACAAGCTAAAGTTGTAGATACTCGCTATCTATACTTCTAAAAAGCTTAGTAAATAGAACAAAATAGTGGAGGCTATTCCTAAAAATGGAATAGCCTCCACTATTTTGTTCTTTTAAAGCCACTTTGTTATCAAATTGGTTTTAATTAGTTATTTTTGCATAGATAATTATCTAAGATTGATTAATATGACTAAATATCCTCTTTTAGGAATGACTCTTGAAGAGTTGCAATCTTTAGTAAAAAGATTGGGAATGCCTGCTTTTACAGCTAAACAAATAGCTTCATGGCTTTATGATAAGAAGGTTGCATCTATTGACGAAATGACAAATTTGTCATTGAAGTTTAGAGATTTACTTAAAGAAGGATATGATATTGGTCTTGAAAAGCCAATAGATTCTATGCATTCTGTTGATGGGACTATTAAATATCTATTTCGCATAGGTGATAACCATTTTATTGAGGCAGTATATATACCAGATGATGATAGGGCTACGCTTTGTGTCTCATCTCAAGTAGGATGCAAAATGAATTGTAAATTTTGCATGACTGGGAAGCAAGGATTCTCTTGTAACCTAACTGCAAATCAAATTTTGAATCAGATTTTCTCTATACCGGAGAGTTCCAAACTCACTAATATCGTGATGATGGGTATGGGAGAACCATTGGATAATCTTGATGAGGTACTAAAATCACTCGAGATTATAACATCTTCATATGGCTTAGGATGGAGTCCAAAACGTATTACGCTTTCTACAGTTGGATTAAAAAAAGGGTTACAACGGTTTATCGAATCTAGTGATTGTCATTTGGCTATAAGTTTGCATTCTCCCTTCTCGCTACAACGTGTAGACTTGATGCCGGCTGAACGTGCATTTCCTATTGTTGATATTATAGAACTGTTAAAGAACTATGATTTTAGCAAGCAACGTAGACTTTCTTTTGAATATATTGTTTTTAAAGGTGTAAATGATTCTTTGATTTATGCAAAAGAATTAGTTAAGTTGCTTCGTGGACTAGATTGTCGGGTAAATTTGATTCGTTTTCATGCCATTCCTAATGTAGATTTAGATGGTGCTGAATTAGAACAAATGACGAGGTTTAGAGATTATCTCACTTCGCATGGGGTATTTACAACCATTCGTTCTTCTCGCGGTGAAGATATATTTGCTGCATGTGGTATGCTTTCAACTGCAAAGAAAGAAAACTCTGACGAAAATTAATATTATTTATTAACTAAACGAATTATCGTATATTAAGTTATCGTAGTTTTGTATAAACATTAAAAACTAACATTATGAAAAAGTATTTGTCTTATTCAATTCTAGTTCTTATTATATTAATAGGATTCTCATCGTGCAACGGAAAGAAAGGTGTTTTCACTCCTACATCAAGTGGTCGCCCTTATGAAATATTAGTGGTAATAGGACATGACTTGTGGGAACAACCTGCAGGTAGAGCTTTGTATGATGTTTTAGATACAGATGTTCCCGGTTTACCACAGTCTGAACGCTCATTTCGCATCATGTATTCTGCTCCAAAGAACTTTGATTCAACATTGAAATTAATCCGTAACATTATTATAGTAGATATCAGTGATAATTTTACTCGTGCATCTTTTAAATATGCTAAAGATGTATATGCTTCTCCTCAAATGATAATGACTATTCAAGCTCCTAATGCAAAAGAGTTTGAAACGTTTGTTGAACAGAATAAACAACAGATTATTGATTTCTTCACGAAAGCAGAAATGAATAGACAAATGAGTTTGTTAGAAACTAGGCATAGTGATATTGTAGCTAATAAAGTAGATAGTATGTTTGGTTCTGAAATATGGCTTCCTGCAGAAATTACATCGTATAAACATGGTAAAGATTTCTTCTGGGGTTCTACCAATAAAGCAAGTGGCGATCAGAATATCGTTGTTTATTCTTATCCATATACTGATAAGAATACATTTACGAAAGAATACTTTATCAATAAACGAGATTCTATTATGATGATAAACCTTCCAGGTGCGCAAGAGGGTATGTATATGTCAACAGATTCTGTTACGGTAGAGATGACTCCCCTTAACGTGCAAGGGCAATATGCATTGGAAGCCCGTGGATTGTGGCGCATGAAAGGTGATTTTATGGGTGGCCCTTTTGTTTCGCATACCCGTATTGACACAATTAATAATCGTGTAGTAACAGCAGAGGTATTTGTGTATTCTCCAAATAAGCTAAAACGAAACTTGATGCGTATGCTAGAAGCTTCACTTTATACATTAAAGCTACCTGGCAACAGCCAAGAAATAATGGTTGTGACAGAGGATACAAATAATTGAAAAAGAAATAATTAAATAAGACACATGGAAAATAACAAAATAAAAATTGGTATTACACAAGGTGATATCAATGGGGTTGGTTATGAGGTAATTTTAAAAACATTTGCAGAACCTGCTATGATGGAGCTTTGTACCCCCATTATTTATGGATCACCTAAAGTGGCCGCTTATCATCGCAAATCACTCGACTTATCTACTAGCTTTAGTATTGTAAATTCAGCATCAGAAGCTGCTTTCAATAAGCTTAGTGTAGTTAACTGTACTGATGATGAAGTAAAAGTTGAATTTGCTAAACCAGATGTTGAAGCTGGAAAGGCTGCTTTTGTGGCGCTTGAAAAAGCAATTGAGGAATATAAAGAGGGACTCATTGATGCAATTGTGACTGCTCCTATCAATAAACACACCATTCAATGTGAAGATTTTGCTTTTCCGGGTCATACTGAATATATAGAACAACGCCTTGGTAATGGAGATAAATCGTTGATGATTTTGATGAGAGATGATTTGCGAGTGGCCCTTGTTACAGGGCATATTCCTGTAAAGGATATCGCGTCTACTATCACTAAAGATTTAATAGAGGAAAAAATCAGTATATTAAATAAATCATTGAAAGTTGATTTCAATATTGGAGCTCCTAGAATTGCAGTTTTGTCTCTTAATCCACATGCCGGAGATGGTGGATTAATTGGAACTGAAGAGGAGGAAATTATAATACCTGCAATACAAGAAATGGTAAAGAAAGGTGTGTTTTGTTACGGACCTTATCCTGCAGATGGATTTATGGGATCGGGTAATTTTGCTAATTTTGATGGAATTTTGGCAATGTATCATGATCAAGGATTGGCTCCATTTAAAACATTGGCTATGGAGGATGGAGTAAATTATACTGCAGGCCTTCCAATAGTACGTACTTCTCCGGCTCATGGCACTGCTTATGATATAGCTGGGAAGGGTATTGCAAATGAAGATTCTTTCAGACAAGCCATTTATGTTGCAATTGATGTTTTTCGTAATCGTCAGCAAGAGAAAATTGCTCGTACAAACCCTTTAAGAAAACAATATTACGAGAAAAGAGATGATAGTGATAAGCTTAAACTTGACACTATCGATTCAGATTTATAATTAATACTTTTAATGAAAATATGACAAGAACGGAAATTCAACAAGTCAAGTTAAGGTTTGGTATTATTGGAAACAATGAAACCTTAACGCGTGACATTGATATTGCTATCCAGGTAGCACCCACCGACTTGTCTGTGTTGATAACGGGTGAGAGTGGGGTAGGAAAGGAAAGCTTTCCACAGATTATTCATCAATATAGCAAGCGCAAACATGGACAGTATATTGCTGTCAACTGTGGTGCCATTCCTGAAGGAACAATAGATTCAGAATTGTTTGGACATGAAAAAGGTGCTTTTACGGGTGCTATTGGCGAACGTAAAGGATATTTTGGAGAGGCAAATGGTGGAACTATCTTTCTTGATGAGGTCGGAGAATTGCCATTATCTACACAAGCTCGTTTATTGCGTGTTCTTGAAAGTGGTGAGTTTATAAAAGTAGGTTCTTCAAAAGTACAGAAAACTGACGTGCGCATTGTGGCGGCTACAAACGTAAACTTAATGGATGCTATTGTAGAGGGGCGTTTTAGAGAAGACTTATATTATCGTTTAAATACGGTGCCTATTCAAGTTCCTGCTTTGCGTGAGAGAGGTGAGGATGTGTTGTTGTTATTTAGAAAATTCGCTAACGATTTTGCCGAGAAATATCGTATGCCTGCTATTCAATTGACTGACGATGCTAAACAGGTATTGTTGGCTTATTCTTGGCCTGGCAATGTGCGTCAACTAAAGAATATCACAGAACAAATTTCTATCATTGAAACGAATCGTGAAATTAATGCTAGTATACTTCAAAGCTATTTGCCTATCATGAATACTCAACGATTTCCTGCAGTAATAGGCAATCAAGGTGGAAAGAGTTTTGAAAGCGAACGTGAAATTCTTTATACTGTATTGTTTGATATGCGTCAAGAAGTTGCTGAATTGAAAAAAATGGTACACGACTTAATGGCTGAGCGCACTAGTAATGTTCCTTTGATGAGTACAGCTGTAGCTACTACCCCTCATACTACTACTCTTCCTACTATAATTCGTGCCGTGAAGACTCCGATTTCTGAACCTGCTGAAATTTCTGAACCTGCAGAGTATGTTGAAGAATCACTTTCATTGGATGAAGTAGAAAAAGAGATGATTCGTAAAGCACTTGAAAGACACAATGGTAAAAGAAAAAATGCAGCTCAAGATTTAAATATATCTGAGCGAACGCTATATCGAAAAATTAAAGAGTATGGATTGGATTAAAAAAATAAAATACGCAACTATATTATTCGCTTTACCATTGTTGGTGATGGCATGTTCTATATCTTATAAATTTAATGGTTCTTCAATCAATTATGATAAGGTGAAAACTATTTCAATTGAGGACTTTCCTATTAAATCGGCCTATGTGTATGCTCCATTGGGTACCGTTTTTAATGATGAACTACGCAATATATTTATCAGACAAACAAGACTGCAATTGGTGAGAGTAAACGGTGATTTGCAAATTGATGGTGAAATAACCGGATACAATCAATATAATGAAGCTGTTTCGGCAGATGGTTATTCTTCAAAAACTAAGTTGACCATAACTGTTAATGTGCGTTTTGTGAATAATACTAACCATTTAGAAGATTTTGAGCAGCAATTTTCTGCTTTCCGTACTTATGATTCTAGCCAGTTACTTACAGCCGTACAAGATCCATTGATTGCTGAAATGGTTCAAGAAATTGTAGAACAAATATTTAATGCTACTGTAGCCAACTGGTAACCTTAATGACAAATTTGAATCTTCAACAATGGATTCAACATCCTGAAATGTTGAACAAAGATACCTTGTATGAATTGCGAACGCAACTCATGCGATATCCTTATTGCCAAACTATACGACTACTGTATCTTAAAAATTTATTTCTTCTTCATGATGTCTCTTTCGGTAGCGAACTACGCAAATCTACATTATATATAACTGATCGTGCTGTACTTTTCTATTTGCTCGAAGGGGATGCCGCATATCCATTAGAAGTAGAAACTAAAGTTTCTGTGAATAGTGAGGAGGATAAGCCTATTCTTTCGGAAGATCGTACGTTGTTCTTAATTGACACTTTCCTATCTAATTTGTCGGAAGAGAATATTGCTCAGGTTGAATTAGATTATACCACCGATTACACCTCCTATTTATTGGAAGAAGATAATAATGAATTACAAACAGAGGACTCTCCTCAATTGAAAGGAATTGAATTGATTGATGACTTTATTGAAAAAAGTGAGAGCCAATCTGTTGTTTTTTTAACTCCACAAATAAATGAATCAATAACTGTTGTTGAGAACGAAGATGAGATTAAAAATCAACATGATTCTCATTCAGATGTATCTAGTAGTGATGATGAAGACTGTTTTACTGAAACATTGGCTAAAATATACATAAAACAGCGTAGATATTCGAAAGCGCTCGAAATAATTAAAAAATTAAGCTTGAAATATCCAAAAAAAAATGCTTACTTTGCAGACCAAATACGATTCTTAGAGAAATTGATTATTAACGCTAAATCAAAATAACAAAAATGTTTTATCTATTATTAATTATTTTAATGGTTATTGCAGCTGTATTGATGTGCTTCATCGTGCTTATTCAAAACTCAAAAGGAGGTGGATTAGCATCTGGATTCTCATCATCAAATGCAATTATGGGTGTTCGCAAAACTACCGACTTTTTAGAAAAAGCTACTTGGGGCTTGGCAATTTTCATTGTTGTATTGAGTATTGCTGCAGCATGGGTGGTTCCTACTACTAGATCAACACAAGGAAGTGCAATTCAACAACAAGCATTGCAAGAAGAGCAAACTAATCCGCTTAACTTGCCAATGGGTACAACAGCTCCTATCGTTGAGGAAGTTCCGGCAAATGGTGATACACAAGAACAAGGAAATTAATATTTCCTAGATATAATTTATAAATAGTATGGGGATAGAATTATCATAATTCTATCCCCATACTTGTTTTAAGTCAAAAAAACTATCCATTTGTGATGGATACAGGTCATATTTCGTTAACTTTGTCGATAATACTTATATAAAAACAGAATTTTAATATCACAATGACAGAACTTTTAAAAAAGAAACTCAACGATTCTAAGGCTATGCGTTGGAGTGTATTAGCACTTATAGCCTTTACAATGCTTTGTGGATACTTCCTTACAGACGTAATGTCTCCATTAAAGCCAATGCTCGAGAAAGAGCTTTTATGGGATAGTTTAGATTATGGCTTCTTTACAAGCGCCTATGGGTGGTTCAATGTATTCTTATTGATGCTTATTTTCGGTGGTATTATCCTTGATAAAATGGGAGTGAGATTTACCGGATCATGGGCATGTATATTGATGGTAGTTGGTTGTGCACTAAAATACTATGCCATTGCTTCAACATTCGATGCAACTTCATTGATTTTGGGGTTTAAGACACAAGTGTTTCTTGCCGCTCTAGGATATGCTATATTTGGGGTAGGCGTAGAAATTGTAGGCATCACTGTATCTAAGATTATTGTAAAATGGTTTAAGGGTAAAGAGTTAGCTCTTGCTATGGGTCTCGAAATGTCTACAGCGCGTATTGGTACAACATTGGCCATGGTACTAACTGTGCCTATGGCTGAATATTTTGGTGTATTCGATGAATTAGGTACATTTCATCCTAACATACCAATGCCTATTCTATTCTGTTTGATTCTACTTTGTATTGGTACGGTAGCATTCTTTATTTATACTTTCTACGATAAGAAACTTGACGAGTCTTTAGAAGCTGATGGGGAAGAACCAGAAGAACCATTCCGTGTGAAAGATATATTTAGTATTATATCTAATAAAGGATTTTGGCTAATAGCACTACTATGTGTTCTATTCTATTCAGCTGTTTTCCCGTTCATAAAATATGCTGCCGACTTGATGGTACAGAAATATCATGTTGATCCTAAGTTGGCAGGTACTATTCCTGGGCTTCTTCCTATTGGAGCTATTATTTTAACTCCTTTGTTTGGTTCTCTATATGACCGTATAGGTAAGGGAGCTAGCCTAATGATTGCTGGTTCAGTTATGTTAATTGTAGTACATACATTATTTGCATTGCCTATTTTCAATGTATGGTGGTTTGCCACAATTATTATGATTATCCTTGGATTTGCATTTTCACTTGTACCTTCAGCTATGTGGCCTTCAGTTCCAAAAATTATTCCCGAAAGACAACTTGGTACTGCTTATGCACTTATTTTCTGGGTACAAAACTGGGGATTAATGGGTGTGCCATTGTTGATAGGATGGGTGCTCGATACATATTGTAAAGGACCGGTTGTAGATGGCGCTCCAACTTATGATTACACCTTGCCAATGGCTATCTTTGCTGTATTTGGTGTATTAGCATTAATCATTGGTATTTGGTTAAAAGCAGAAGACAAGAAGAAGGGTTATGGCTTAGAACTTCCTAATATTCAAAAATAAAAGCTTATGGCTACGAAAGAAAAAATAAACTTACTAGATGTTGTTCCTTTCCGTAGTACACATATTACAACCGATTGGGATGGAGATTGCATTGTGATCTCCTTCCCACGGTTTAAATATGAGTGGATGAAGAAGTTTATGACTCCCAAAGGACTTTCATCAGATATTAAAGTAAAACTAGAGGGGCATGGTACTGCTGTGTGGCAACTGATTGATGGTGAAAGAACAGTAGGTGATATAATAAAAGAACTCGCAGAGCACTTCAAAGAAGAAGCGAACTACGAGTCACGCGTTACCACCTATATTGCTCAGTTGCAAAAGGATGGTTTTATTATTTACCTTCTTCCCGATCAACCTTAGTCAATCCACCTGTATTAGGATTGAAAGTAACTTTTATCGTTGAGTTTTTATTAAATAGAACAGGAGCCAAATACTCGACGGTTCCAAACTGTGTTACAGGGACTTCCTCTTCGATAAGAGTTTTCCCCCCTGTAGTAAGGGTTATTAGTGCTCTTCCAGGCACGTTGTATGCTATTCCATCTACCTTCTTTTTACTCTCTTCAGCTGGAATATTTACCGACTTTAAATCAGATATTGAAATGTAAATAGGTTCCCCAGATAAATCATCATTGGCTACCACACCCAGTTTTTTAGAAAAGCGTAAAGCTACCTCCTTGTCCACTCCATCAACCGGCAATATGTGATTTGTTTTAATAACCTCTTCAATATCATATTTACCAGCAAACATTTGAGTCAAAGCTCGTTCTTGTGCATCTAGAGTTTCAATCATCATTCGCATTTGCTCACCATCCTTAGGCATAAAATCTGCTTGCCCACGTACTAGTGCATTTTTGCTTTCACGAATGCTGTATATCTCTTTTGCTACTAGATCCGCCACCTTTGCTGTGGAGTTTGCCATTAAGATTTCCTCAGTTAAAAAATCTTGTGGATTTAATTCCTTATTAGTAGATGATGGATTAGTAGAAATGTTTGCAGCTTTTTCTGAGCTATTCAATGGAAGATTAATAGATTTAATTATACCATCATCAGTAAGCTCAATTAAAGGAGCAGCTGTACGTTCTTTCATTTTTACGAAATAAACGTTGTCTTTGTCTGGTACTCCTATGGAGTTTACTCCAATGGATACAAGCTCATAATACTCTGATGGTTCAGTTGCAATGTTGTTTAAACGTAAATAACGATTTGCATACTTAGCCAATTCGCCAGGGGTATATTTTACCTTGTTTACTTTTGCCGCTACTTCTATATAAGTTTTTGGCAAAGAGTATGTCACACCAAAGTCTTTGCCTCGCATTACTCCTTGCGTTACTTCAGTTTGAGCAACTCCTGCCATTGAGACAGCTAATGCTCCCAAAAGTATAATTGTTTTTTTCATTATCACTTTATTTTAATAAACACTTCTGCAAACAAAAATAATGAAGTTCTCCGAATTTTTGAAAACTCTTAACCTTTATTCGCTTATCAACTTAAATGCCATAGGCAAATATTCAATAATATCGCTTGATTTCATACTTATCTCGCCCAACTTCTTTCGAGCACAGTCACCAGCCAATCCATGAGTAAAAACTCCAATTTTGCATGCTTCTTCTGATGAGTACCCTTGAGCCATTAGTGCCAATATTACTCCGGTTAAAATATCGCCACTACCACCGCATGCCATTCCCGGATTGCCTGTAGGGTTAAAATAATAATTGCTCTCTGGAGTTATAACAGCAGTATATGCACCTTTTAAAACAATATAAATATTTGCTATTCGTGCTAAATCTGCGGCTTTGCTCAATCGTTCAAATGAATTTTGACACTTGCCAATTAACCGTTCCAACTCTTTTGGATGTGGAGTAAGTATAGAGCCTTTTGGTAGTTTATTAATTATATCGCGATTTTTAGAAAGTATATTTAGTGCATCAGCATCAAGTATTACTGGTCCTTGGCACTCATTTAGCTGATCGAGTAGAGCTATCTCGGTAATTTCATTTTGACCCAATCCAGGGCCTATGGCAACTGCTTGATAGTCATCGGTAGAAGTAGCTTCAGCAAATACCCTCTCGTGAATGTCATTTTCTACCATTGCCTCGGGCACACTAGTTTGAAGAATATTATTGTTAATAAAAGGCGAGTGAATTGTAAGCAATCCTACCCCAGAGCGTAAACAAGCTTTTGCAGCAAGAACCGAAGCGCCAGCCATGCCATACGAACCGGCAATTAATAAAGCATGACCAAAAGTCCCTTTATGAGCAAATTTTGAGCGAGGTTTTATGCATTGTTGAATATCTTCCAGTTCGATTATAGAATAGCAAGTGTCAATCTCTTCTATTCCTTTTTGACTTAAGCCAATATCTACTAAGTCCCAATCACCAACTATCTCTTCATTTTCAGCAAACAGAAATGATACTTTAGGAAGTTGAATACTCAATGTAACATCAGCACGTATGATATTTGCACGAATATTGAATGTATTATCTTCTCCCATTAATCCAGAAGGAATATCAATTGATACAATTGTGGCTGATGAGGCATTAATATGTTTAACCACAGCAGCAAATCCACCGCTCAAAGGTTTTGTAAGTCCTGAGCCAAACAAGCCATCAATTACTAAATGCTTGCTGGTAAGCTGTGGAGGAGTAAACTGACTCGTGATTTCATGAAAATCCACCCCTGTGGTAATTTCCAACAACTCTTTGTTTAACTGGCAATCTGGAGATAATGCTCCTTTGGTATTAAACAAGTAAACTTCCACAGAATAACTTTTCTCGGCAAGCATTCGAGCCATAGCTAGGGCGTCACCACCATTATTGCCGGGCCCTGCAAATACAACTATTGGATATTCAGTATCCCAACGTTCTATTACAGCTTCTGTTAGAGCTGTTGCGGCACGTTCCATTAAATCAATTGATTGAATACCCTCATTTTCAATCGTATAATTATCAAGTTTTTTAATGCAATTAGTCTGAAATATTTTCATTATAGATTTTCAATTTATTATTGATACAAAGATACACTTTTAGATGTATTATAACCCTTTCAATCTATCTAAACATATCATTTTGTAAACTAGAAATAATAATCAATCTTTCTATTTAATTTTCTAGATATTATTATCTGAGTTTTCGATTAAACTTTTATAATGACAAGATTGTTTTAAATCACAAATGAATTTTAAAAACTATATACTTATGGCAAATAGAGACAAAAGCATTGAGCTTCTTAATAAAGGAGTAGCTAAAGAGATTGAAACCGTATTACAATATCTTTATTTTCAGTTTCATTTTGAAGATAAAGGTTATACCCATTTAGCAAAACTATTTAAAAGTGTAGCTATTAAAGAAATGATGCATATTGATATGTTATCAGATAGAATTTTATTTCTAAAAGGCGATGTTATAATGAAACCTTTGTCTGATATTGTTTATTTGGATAAGAAAGATGATAAAATAGATTTAGATATTAGAAAAGTTCTTCAAATTGCTGCCGATATGGAAAGCAAAACAGTAGACTTATACAATGATTTTGCTACCCAATGTGGCGAGGCTGGTGATGCTACTTCTAAAAGACTTTTCGAAAAGCTAATTGAAATCGAAGAAGAACATGAAGACACCTTTGATATTGAAGGTGACAATTTTGATAAATTCGGTGAAACCTATCTTGCATTGCAAACAATACAGAGAGTACAAGGCAATGATGAAGATGGTCATCAAGACGTAGGAATGAGTTGAAGTTTTAATAGTTTATAGCTATGATTAAATCCAGGCAGAGATATCAACTGTCTGGATTTATTATTTTAAAACGCTACCTATCAGGTGTTTATCTTTTAATATTGAAGATATTAATTTGTACAATTCATACAAATATCGATGCGTGAAATTTTAAATTTATAGATGATAAAACGAACATTTGTTAAGATATGCTGTTAAAAGGATATTAGAATCATAATTAGAAAGATTGATTTGAATCAAATAAATAACTAAAGTAATTAGGAGGATTTTATTATGACTGCACCTTTGCAAGGAATTAAAGTAATCGATTGGACCCAAGTACAATCAGGTCCATCTTGTACTCAAATGTTAGCGTGGTTAGGCGCTGATGTGATAAAGATAGAACGCGTTGGAGTAGGTGATCCAACTCGTGACGAATTGTTAGATAAACCAGGATTGGATGGTCTTTATTTTCTTCAGTTGAACTGTAACAAACGCTCAATTGAATTGAATGCTAAAACACCCGAAGGAAAAGAAATCTTAACTAAGTTGATTAAGAGCGCAGACATATTCGTTGAAAATTTACATCCAGGTGCTGCTGATGAATTAGGATTCTCATGGGATGATGTACATAAGATGAATCCTCGTTGTATTTACGGTACTATCAAAGGTTTTAATGAAGACTCTCCATATGCAAATGTAAAAGCGTTTGAACCTGTTGCTCAATGTGCTGGTGGTGCTGCAGCTACTACAGGTTGGTGGGATGGAGAATATAACATTCCTACTCAATCGGGTGCAGCTTTAGGTGATAGTAATACTGGTATGCATTTATTGATTGGTTTGCTTGCTGCTCTATTGCAACGCGATAAAACAGGTGAAGGATGTTATGTACAACAATCTATGCAAGATGCTGTATTGAATCTTTGCCGCATAAAACTTCGCGATCAATTAATATTGGATAACCTTGGTGTATTAACTCATTTACCTGAGTATCCAGACGAAAAATTTGGTAAAACTGTGCCACGTGCAGGTAATGTTGAAGGTGGACAAGTACTAGGATGGTGTTATAAATGTAAAGGTTACGAAACTGATCCTAATGCTTATGTTTATATTGTACTTCAAAATGAAGCTAAACCATTTGCAGAAGCTTGTACAGCTATTGGCAAACCCGAATGGATTACCGATCCTAAGTTTAATACACCTGCTGCTCGTCAAAAAGTAAAACCAGAAATATGGAAAGGTGTTGAAGAATATACAATCACTAAAACAAAAGAAGAAGTTATTGATGTATTAGGCAAAGCTGGTGTTCCTTGTGGACCAGTATTGGGAATGGATGAAATTATAAAAGATGAGTCGCTTTATAAATGCGGAACTCTTGTTGAAGTTGATCAGCCTAAACGTGGTAAGTTTGTAACCATTGGTTGTCCTCCTAAACTTTCTTCTTACTCTCCTGAGGTTAAACCTGCTCCAATGCTTGGCGAAAACACGGATGAAATTTTGAAAGAAGTTGGATACAGCGACGCTGATATTGCTAAATTCCGTGCAGACCATGTAGTTTGCAAATAACAATATAAGAAACACGAATTGAATGATTTGCTGACAAACTTATTCAATTCGTGTTAATAAGTAAATCAATAACCTATATAAAAACTTTAATTATGACTACAACTCAAAATACTGCTCCCGATCCTAATTTAACTGATGGGATGCATATCGTTGTTGATGCGCTTAAGAAAAATGGCATTGATACAATGTATGGGGTGGTTGGTATTCCAGTTACCGATTTAGCTCGTCATGCTCAAGAAGCAGGAATTCGCTTTATTGGATTCCGTCATGAGCAGTCAGCTGGATATGCAGCTTCAGCTGCTGGTTTTTTAACCAAAAAACCAGGTATTTTGCTCACAGTGTCTGCACCAGGCTTTTTGAATGGACTTACAGCACTTGCCAATGCTACTACCAATGGTTTCCCTCTTATTCAGATTAGTGGTTCTAGCGATAGAGCTATTATCGATTTGCAGCAAGGCGATTATGAAGAACTTGATCAAATGAATATTGCCAAACCATTTGCCAAGGCTTCCTATCGCATTAACAAACCAGAAGATATTGCTACTGGCCTTGCACGTGCTATTCGTGCAGCTATATCTGGCCGTCCAGGTGGTGTATATCTCGATTTAACAACTGCTCTGTTGGGCAGTGTGGTTGATAAAGATGCTGCCGATAAAACTTTGTTTGTTCCAGTTGATCCTTCTCCAGCTTCTATTCCATCTCCAGCATCGGTAGATCGTGCTTTGAAATTGATTGCATCGGCAAAACAACCTCTTGTTATATTAGGTAAGGGTGCTGCTTATGCACAAGCTGATGATCAAATTAAAGATTTCATTGAAAAAACAGGTATGCCTTATGTTCCAATGTCTATGGCTAAGGGACTTCTACCCGATAATCATCCTCAAAGTGCAGCTTCGGCTCGTGGGTTTGTTTTAGAAAATGCAGATGTTGTTATCTTAATGGGTGCTCGTTTGAACTGGTTGTTAAGCCATGGCAAGGGTAAACATTGGAATCCAAATGTTCAATTCGTACAGTTAGATATTGATGCTACCGAATTTGATAGCAATCGTCCTATTGCAGCTCCAGTGGCAGGTGATATATCTTCTATTATAGATGCCTTTAATACAGGATTAGCAAAAACTCCAATTAAAGCTACCGATGCATGGGTGAAAGCAGTAAATGATGCTAAGATTCCTAACGATGAAAAGATGAAGGTTAAGCTAAGCAATACTGACCTTCCGATGGATTATTTCTGTGCTTTGAATGCTGTTAAGAAAATTACTGATAAGTATCAAGATCTATATGTTGTAAATGAAGGTGCTAATACGCTAGACGATTGCCGTAATGTGATTGATATGTATAAACCACGTCATAGATTAGACTGTGGAACATGGGGTGTAATGGGTGTTGGTATGGGTTATGCCATTGGTGCAGCCATAACTTCAGGTCAGTCAGTATTGGCTATCGAAGGTGATAGTGCATTCGGGTTCGATGGAATGGAAATAGAAACTATATGTCGTTTCAAACTGCCTATTACTATAGTTGTTTTCAATAATGGAGGTATCTACAACGATAGCCATGTAGACTTAAGTGGTCATGGCGATCCATCACCAACTACATTGATGGCAGATGCTCATTATGATAAAATGATTGAAGCATTTGGTGGTGTACCATACTTTGTTGAAACTCCTGAGGATTTGACAAAAGCTATTGAAGCAGGTATCACATCCAAAAAACCAACATTAATCAATGTCGTTATCAATCGTACTTGTGGTACAGAGAGTGGACATATTGGTAGTCTAAATCCGAAAGTATTGACTACTAAATAAACGTTTCCTCACTGGTTGCAATTTTAATTATAGTATTAACTGTACAGCTAGTGAAAGAAGGATAGATAACAGATATTTTCGATTTTAATATTTAACTCGATAACCGTTAATAATGATTCGATACCTGTTGATGGTTGAATGAATCATATTAACGGTTATCTGTTTATAGGAGATATAATATGGTTTCTATACGAAAAATAATGAATGGCTGTGATGCCACGACTCATGTTGCATACGCTCTTTCTGAGATTGCTACTATTTATCCTATTTCACC
Source organism: uncultured Bacteroides sp. (assembly GCA_947074235.1). GTDB lineage: Bacteria > Bacteroidota > Bacteroidia > Bacteroidales > Bacteroidaceae > Bacteroides. The sequence continues at coordinate 28,279 of CAMTOV010000017.1, forward strand.
AGCATCCGAGATGGGAGAATTGGCTGATAAATGGTGCACACAAGGTCGGCTAAATATATTTAATCAAACAATGGTGGTGCGCGAGTTGCAATCCGAAAAAGGAGCATCGGGTGCTACACACGGTTGTTTGGTGGGTGGCACTTTAGCTACTACCTTCACCGGTTCGCAAGGGTTGATGTTGATGATTTCCAATATGTATAAGATATCGGGTGAATTACTTCCTGCTGTATTTCATATTGCGGCTCGCTCTTTGTCAGCTCATGCGTTGTCTATCTTTGGCGATCATCAAGATGTGATGTCTTGTCGGTCAACCGGTTTTGCTTTCTTGGCATCTTCTTCAGTTCAAGACTGTATGGATTTAGGTTTGGTGGCTCATCTTGCTGCTATAGACGGCTCTGTACCTTTTTTACACTTCTTTGATGCATTCCGCACATCGAGCGAAATGGATGCCATAGATGTGATTGATTACAAAGATATCAGTAGTTTGGTAAATTGGGACAAAGTGCGCGAGTTTAAGAATCGAGCTATGAATCCCGAACATCCTGATATTCGAGGTACAGCACAAAATCCTGATGTATATTTCCAGAATCGTGAAGCAGCGAATAAACACTATGATGCTTTGCCCGACATTGTGGAAGCTAACATGCAAAAGGTGGCTAAACTAACAGGAAGAAGTTACAATCTATTTGATTATGTTGGGCATCCCGAAGCCGAATATGTGATAGCTTCAATGGGTTCAAGCTGTAATGTTATCGAAGAGGTGGTAGATTATCTTGTGAAGCAAGGAGAAAAAGTGGGACTTATAAAAGTTCGCCTTTATAGACCTTTCTCTACTAAACACTTCTTAAATGCTATTCCTAAAACAGCTAAGATACTCTGTGCGCTCGATCGTTGTAAGGAACCCGGTGCACAAGGCGAGCCTCTCTTCTTGGATATATGCTCAGCACTTCATATGGCTGGCAATCCATTGAAAGTAATTGGCGGGCGCTATGGTTTGAGTTCAAAAGAGTTCAACCCTAGCATGGTGAAGGCTGTTTTTGATAATATGAAGAGCGATAACCCAAAACCTATCTTCACAGTAGGTATAACCGATGATGTAACTAATCTGTCACTACCTATCAACGACATAATAGACACCATCCCCGAAGGGACGATTCAATGTAAATTCTTTGGCTTTGGATCGGATGGAACAGTAGGGGCTAACGAACAAGCTGCCAATATTATTGGCGATAATACTGACCTATATGCTCAAGCTTACTTCTCATACGATTCTAAGAAGTCGGGTGGATATACCGTTTCTAATATCCGTTTTGGTAAGTCGCCTATTCGTTCATCCTATCTCATCACCCAAGCAGACTATGTGGCTTGTCATAAGGACAATTATGTGCGAAAATTCGAAGTGCTTGAGAATATAAAAGAGGGTGGAGTGTTTGTGTTGAATTCGGCTTGGACACTAGAGGGTATGGAACGTGAACTACCGGCTGAAATGCGTAAAACCATTGCTCAAAAGAATTTGAAGTTTTATAATATAGATGCTGTGAAGATTGCAGCTAGTGTTGGCTTGGGTGTGCGTATCAATATGATTATGCAAGCTGTATTCTTTAAACTGGCCAATGTGATAGATTATGATAAGGCTATTGTGTTGCTCAAAGATAGTATCCAGCAAACTTACTCTTCGAAAGGAGATGCTGTAGTGCAAATGAATCTACAAGCGGTAGATATGGTGGCCAGCGCGTTGACACAAATTGATTATCCGGCATCTTGGAAAGATGCGCAAGATACTCCGGTAGTGGAAACGGGCATCCCTAAATTTATAGTGGATATCTCTCGCCCTATATTGGCTTTAGAAGGTGATAAATTGCCAGTGTCGTTGTTCCCACCTGATGGTGTGATGCCTGTGGGTACAACTGCTTATGAGAAGCAGGCAGTAGCTATCAATATTCCCGAATGGAATGTAGATAACTGTATTCAATGCACGCAATGTTCGTTTGTTTGTCCTCATGCCGCTATTCGTCCTGTTTTAGCTACCGATGAAGAATTGAAGAATGCACCTTCGTCGTTTGTTACCAAAAAGGCTGTTGGACCACAGTTACAAGGTTTAAATTATCGCATTCAAAACTATGCTGAAGATTGCATGGGATGTGGCTCTTGTGCTGTGATTTGTCCAGGCAAGGCATTGACTATGAAACCAATTGCACCGCAAATAGAAGCTCAAAAAGTAAATTTGGCTTTTGCTGAGGCCAATGTTACTGTAAAAGATACGCTTTTACCTCGCAACACTATTAAAGGCTCTCAATTGCAACAACCTTTATTGGAGTTTTCGGGTGCTTGCGCAGGTTGTGGTGAAACCCCTCATGTAAAACTTCTTACACAACTGTTTGGTGAGCGAATGATTATTGCCAACGCCACAGGTTGTAGTTCGATATGGGGTGCTAGTATGCCAAGCATGCCATTTACCAAGCGTGTGAGTGATGGACGTGGGCCTGCATGGGGAAACTCTTTGTTTGAAGATAATGCAGAATATGGATATGGCATTGCCAATGCCATAGAGCAACGCCGATTGAAACTAGAAGCGCTAGTAGATAGTGCACTTGCACTACCCAATGTAGCAACAGAAGTATCGACTGCTCTGAATGCTTGGAAGACGAACAAGGATGACGACCAACAATCTTATACATTAGGAAAAACAGCGGTAGATATGTTGAGCAAACAGCCTACTAATGATCTATTCAAAGAGCTGATTGACAATGCCGACTTATTTGGCAAGAAATCTATTTGGATTGTTGGTGGCGATGGCTGGGCATACGATATCGACTTTGACGGTTTAGACCATGTGCTCGCATCGGGACAGAATGTGAATGTATTGGTACTTGATACCGAGTGCTACTCCAATACAGGAGGGCAGACATCCAAAGCTACTCCAATGGGGGCGGTTACTAAATTCTCATCAGCCGGCAAGCGTACCAATCGCAAAGATTTAGGTCGGATGATGATGGTATATGGCAATGTATATGTAGCCTCTATCTCAATGGGGGCCAACAAGCAGCAAGCCATCAATGCATTGATTGAAGCTGAGGCTTATGATGGGCCATCTATCGTGATAGCTCTTTGCCCCTGTATCAATTGGGGCATTCGCAAGGGCATGGGTGTAAGTATGGTAGAGGCTGCCCAAGCAGTAGCCAGTGGCTATTGGCCACTATATCGATTCAACCCCGATTTGGCTAAGCAAGGCAAAGAACCATTAACTCTTGACTACAAGCAACCTGATGGTGAAATGCCGGCTTTCTTGAGTGGAGAAAATCGTTATGCCGACTTGATGCAAACAATGCCAGACGTGGCTAAGACGCTTCAAGGTGAGTTACAGCAAAACTGTGATGAGGTATTTAAGATATTGACTGATGATGTTGGTAAGCAATAGTTTATAGTCTTTGTTTAACAATGGTTTCTCTTCAATGAAACTTTAGTTTCTTCACGATGAAACCATTGTTTTATGCCACATAAAACAAGCTGAAATGTTATAATTAATTTTTCGGTTTAAATATAATGAATGAAAAGAATAGCTCTTTTCATTCATTGTTGTATAGAGATATATCAAAC
>CAMTOV010000018.1 GCA_947074235.1 uncultured Bacteroides sp.
AGATAAGAAGATGAATACCACACTTCGCGCATATAGTCTACGCCAAATTGATAAGAAGCACCATCTTTCGATACCATGATATGACGCTCTTCGCTAGGTTTACCTAGTTTGATGAATCCAATACCGGCATCTTCCAATATCTTCTTAACAGCTTCTTTATTCTTATCTGCAACTTGAATAACGATACCTGGGTTTTCGGCGAATAAGATCTTTACTAAATCATTCTCTTTGATTTTATCCAGTTCGATTTCCATACCACCTTCTACGTTGGCAAAGCACATTTCAAGAAGAGCTGTGATTAAACCACCTGCCGAGATATCGTGTCCGGCAAGAATCAAGCCTTTGTGGATTAACTCTTGTACAGCCAAGAATGCATCGCGGAAGTATTCTGCGTTTTGTACGGTTGGCACTTCATCGCCCACTTTGCCCAATGATTGAGCAAAAGCCGAACCACCAAGTTTCAATGTGTCAAAGCTGAAGTCTACATGATAGAATGTCGATTTTGCATCGTTCACCATGACAGGCGATACTACTTTCTTCACGTCTGCTACTTCACCACCTGCAGATACGATAACAGTACCAGGAGAAACAACTTTAGATCCATCAGGATATTTTTGAGTCATCGACAAAGAGTCTTTACCTGTTGGCACATTGATTTGAAGGGTGCAGCAGAAATCGCTCAATGCCTTAACAGCAGTATAAAGACGAGCATCTTCACCCTCTTGAGAACGGCAAGGCCACATCCAGTTAGCCGAAAGCGAGATAGTATCCATACCATCTACCAATGGAGCCCATATTAGGTTGGTAAGCGCTTCGCTCACTGCCAATACTGAACCAGCAGCAGGATCGGCCAATGCAGCTTGTGGAGCATGACCAATAGAAGTAGCAATACCTTTATCGCCACGGAAGTCGAGCGCAACTACACCACAGTCGCTCAATGGCAATTGAATTTCACCTTGACACTGTTGGCGTGCAATCTTACCTGTTACCGAACGGTCTACTTTGTTAGTCAACCAGTCTTTACAAGCCACCGCTTCAAGCTGAAGCACGTTAGTTAAATATTCATGAAGTTTAGACAATTCATATTGAGGCATAGCATAATGTCTCTCAACTGTTTTGTCAATCATATATGTTTTTGGCGATGAGCCAAACATTTGCTCTACAGCCAAGTCGAATGGACGAACACCATCAGCTTGTTGGAACGAGAAACGATGATCTCCGGTAGTTTCACCAACTACATACATCGGAGCACGTTCGCGTTCTGCAATCTTACGCACATGTTCGATAGCTTCCTCTTTAATAAGAAGTCCCATACGCTCTTGCGATTCGTTGGCAATGATTTCTTTCGCCGAAAGAGTCTTGTCGCCGATTGGCAATTGGCTCATGTCGATTACACCACCACACTCTTCAACAAGTTCCGAAAGACAGTTTACGTGTCCTGCCGAACCATGGTCATGGATAGAAACTACAGGGTTGTTTTCTTCTTCGCAAAGAGCACGAACTACGTTGTAAGCACGTTTTTGCATCTCTGCGTTGGCGCGTTGCACAGCATTCAACTCAATGCCGCTGCTATAGCGACCCGTATCTACCGATGATACAGAACCACCACCAAGACCGATGCGGTAGTTATCACCACCAATCAACACCACCTTGTTGCCTGTTTCGGGCGAACCCTTCAAACAGTCGCGTTTAGCACCATAACCTACACCACCGGCAAGCATGATTACCTTGTCATAACCATACACTTCGTTGTTTTCAGCATGTTCGAAAGTCAATACCGAACCACAGATAAGCGGTTGGCCAAATTTGTTTCCGAAATCGCTAGCACCGTTAGAAGCTTTGATTAAGATTTGTTCTGGAGTTTGATACAACCATTTGCGCACAGGAAGAGTCTCTTCCCAAATACGATCTACATCTGTGCGAGGATAAGAAGTCATGTAAACAGCAGTACCTGCAATAGGCCATGAACCTTTACCTCCACCCATACGGTCGCGAATTTCACCACCAGTACCCGTAGATGCACCATTGAATGGCTCAACGGTAGTAGGGAAGTTGTGTGTTTCAGCTTTAAGCGAAATCACACTCTTGATATCTTTAACTTGGAAATAATCAGATTTAGAGTGATCGGCTGGAGCGAATTGCTCAATAACTGGGCCTTCTGCAAAAGCCACATTGTCTTTATAAGCCGATACAATTCTGTTAGGATTCTCGTTGGTAGTCTTTTTAATCATCGCAAAAAGAGATGACTCTTGCTCAACACCGTCTATTACGAATGTTCCACCAAAGATTTTATGGCGACAGTGTTCTGAGTTAATTTGTGCGAAGCCAAAAACTTCAGAATCTGTCAACTTACGACCTAAATCACCTTCTACCTTTTTCAGATAGTCCATCTCTTCTTGCGAAAGAGCCAAACCTTCTTGCTCATTGTAAGCTTCTAGGTCTTCGATGTAAAGAATGGGTTGTGGTTGGCGATTGGTAGTGAAAACGTTTTGGTCTAAGCCATGATACATGCGTTGAAGCATAGGGTCAAATTCAGCGTTTTCATCTTTCACAGGGAAGTATTCTTCGATACGGATAGCACCGTCAATACCCATGTTTTGAGTGATTTCTACTGCATTAGTACTCCAAGGAGTAATCATTTCGCGACGCGGACCCACAAAGTAGTTTGCTAAGTTCTCTTCGTTTTCAACTGTGGCATTGTCAAATAGCCAACAAAGTTTTTTACTGTCTTCCTGACTGATTGGTTGATTGCTTTCTACGGCAATCACGCTTGTAGCGGGAGTTCTGAAAAAAAGAATCATGTTGTATATGTCGTTATGATGTTTTTACACTTGAAAATTTCGACTGTCTTTTCGAGCGCAAAGATAGACAAATTCATTGGGGCAAAAAATAAAAGACACTAAAAAACAAGTGAATATATTCTGTCACAACTTATTGTTTCCCTTCTGCGTCTTTGTTATATAAATTAAGTAAGAAAGGATAATTAAGCTAATTCTATGCATAAATTCCCTAAAATAGGGGCGCTGAAATAGTTTTGCCAGTTTGTAGCCAAGGGCTTGGCACGCTTTTGCCAGCGAAGAGGCAACACTTTGCCACCCCTTTGGCAACACGTTGCCTCTTCACAGGCAATAAATGAAATAAATCATTCTATGTTGACAAACAAATTTGCTTGTGACTCAAATGAACCCAAATAGTCTATTTAATGTTTATTTACTACCGAATTACTGTGTTTATACTATGAATATGGGGTTGTAGCTTACAGATTGATTTCGCTTCATAAGTTATAGTTCAAACAGTTGCTCGAAAAAACGTTAACAATTTATCACGTTCTCACAAAAAAGTACGATATTTGCGGCCATGAATGAAATAGGTACTATAATTGATATCTTGTTGAAAGGTTTTGCCATTGGGGTTATCGTATCAGCACCATTGGGACCGGTAGGTGTATTATGTATTCAGCGAACATTAAATAAAGGACGTTGGTATGGATTTATAACCGGTTTGGGAGCTTGTATCAGTGATATAGCCTATGCTTTGCTCACAGGATATGGTATGAGCTTTATTTTCGACTATATCGATAAAAACATATTTTACCTTCAGCTTTTGGGTAGTGTTATGCTTCTGATATTTGGTATTTATACTTTCCGAAGCAATCCTGTTCAATCCATTCGTCCCGTTTCGGCAAGCAAAGGAACTTATCTGCACAACTTTATCACGGCATTTCTTGTTACTTTATCCAACCCACTTATCATTTTCTTGTTTATCGGTCTCTTTGCACGCTTTGCATTCTTGCAACCCGGTGTGTTGCTGTTCGAAACCATAACAGGATACTTGGCTATTGCACTTGGTGCATTAACATGGTGGTTGGGCATTACTTTTTTTGTAAATAAGCTTCGTAAGAAATTTAATCTGCGTGGTATATGGATTCTAAATCGCATTATCGGCTCAATAGTGATGTTGGTATCGGTGATTGGTTTAATCTATACATTGCTCGGAGAATCTATCTATTAATATAAGAAAGGAGAAAACGAGATGAAATTGGCGCAACAACTTCGTGAACGCAACATTGCTGAATACCTTATATATATGTGGCAAGTTGAAGATTTGCTTCGTGCTAACAAGTTCGATTTGGATAGTATGGAAGATTCTATTATCTCTCGTTATGCCGATGATGAGAAAACTGAAGTGCGCGAATGGTATGAGAATTTGATAGATATGATGCGCGATGAAGGTGTGATGGAACATGGACATCTGCAAATTAATAAGAATGTAATTATTCAGCTTACCGATTTGCACAATCAGCTGCTTGCATCAACCAAATTCCCTTTCTACACAGCTGCTTACTACAAAGCGTTGCCTTACATTGTAGAGCTACGCAATAAGAATGGTAATAAAGAAGAGCCTGAACTTGAAACGTGTTTTGAAGCACTATATGGCATATTTTTGCTTCGTTTACAAAAGAAAACGATAAGCGAGGAGACAGCTAAAGCAATTGAAGCAATAAGTAGCTTCTTGTCTATGCTGGCCAACTACTATGATAAAGAGAAAAAAGGAGAACTGAAATTCGACGAATAATTATGAATATACTTATAACCGGTGCCAACGGGCAACTAGGCAATGAAGTAAAGCTTTTGGCTGATACTTACCCCAATCATATCTTTCATTTTACCGACGTACAAGAGTTGGATATTTGCAACGAACAAGCCGTAAACGACTATGTAGAGCAACAAGAGATAGACTTGATTGTGAACTGTGCGGCTTATACTGCTGTAGACAAGGCGGAAGATGATGTGACATTCTGCGATAAACTCAATCATATTGCTCCGGGATATCTAGCTCATGCAGCCCAAAAGCGTGGCGCTGCCATGATTCAAGTATCTACTGATTATGTATTCAACGGAAATACTTATATTCCCTACGTAGAAACTGATACCACTTTCCCTGAGTCGGTGTATGGAAGCACTAAGTTAGCCGGTGAGGAAGCTGTGCTCAAAGGTTGTGAGCGTTCGATGGTGATTCGCACCTCATGGCTTTACTCTACTTTTGGCAACAACTTTGTGAAGACGATGCTTCGCTTAGGACGCGAACGTGATAAGCTGGGTGTTATCTTCGACCAAGTAGGCACACCAACCAATGCACGCGATTTAGCTTTGGCTATTTTTGCAGCTATCGAGAAGGGTGTTGTGCCGGGTGTATATCACTTTAGCAACGAAGGTGTATGCTCGTGGTATGATTTCACGGTGGCTATTCATCGCATTGCTGGCATCAATGGATGCCAAGTGTTGCCGCTACACACAGCCGATTATCCAACGAAGGCTAAACGCCCTCGTTACTCGGTGCTCGATAAAACAAAAATTAAAGAGACCTACGCCATTGAAATACCTCACTGGGAAGAGAGCTTGGCTCAATGCGTAGCAATTCTCAATCAATAATATTTTCAACTAAATAAATTACTGACTATACAATCCGCATGGCAGATTTAAACGAAATACAAAGAAGGCGTACGTTCGCCATCATTGCACACCCCGATGCCGGTAAAACATCATTGACCGAGAAGTTGCTTCTTTTTGGTGGACAGATACAGGTGGCAGGTGCTGTAAAGAGCAATAAAATTAAGAAATCGGCTACGTCGGACTGGATGGAAATCGAGAAACAACGTGGTATTTCGGTAACAACCTCTGTGATGGAGTTTGATTACCTCGATTATAAAATCAACATTCTAGATACTCCCGGTCACCAAGACTTTGCAGAAGATACCTATCGCACGCTAACAGCTGTAGATAGTGTAATCATTGTAGTAGATGGTGCTAAAGGGGTAGAAAGCCAAACACGCAAACTGATGGAGGTGTGCCGTATGCGCAACACGCCCGTTATCATCTTTGTGAATAAGATGGACCGTGAAGGGCAAGATCCATTCGATTTGCTAGACGAATTGGAAGAGGAATTGATGATTAAGGTACGTCCGTTGTCGTGGCCTATCGAACAAGGTCCTCGCTTTAAGGGTGTATATAATATATATGAGAACAAGCTCGACCTTTTCCAACCATCTAAACAAGTGATGACGGAGAAAGTAGAGGTGGATGTTCACTCAAAAGAACTTGATACACACATTGGAGCTACATTGGCTGATAAGTTGAGAGGCGACCTGGAATTGATAGAAGGTGTATATCCTGAATTCGACCAGCAAGCTTACCTTCATGGAGAGTGTGCACCCGTATTCTTTGGTTCGGCACTCAATAACTTCGGTGTGCAAGAACTATTGAACTGCTTTGTAGAGATAGCGCCTAGTCCACGCCCGGTAATGGCCGAAGAGCGCGAAGTTCGCCCCGATGAACCTAAGTTTACTGGTTTTATCTTTAAGATTACTGCCAATATCGACCCCAATCACCGTTCATGTATCGCATTCTGTAAGGTTTGCTCAGGCAAGTTTACTCGTAATGCACCTTACTTACATGTGCGTCACAATAAAACTATGCGTTTCTCATCGCCTACTCAGTTTATGGCACAACGCAAAACAACTATCGATGAGGCTTATGCAGGCGATATTATCGGTCTGCCAGATAATGGAACATTCAAGATTGGCGACACACTGACCGAGGGTGAAATGCTTCATTTCCGTGGTTTGCCAAGCTTCTCGCCCGAGATGTTTAAGTACATTGAGAATGCCGACCCAATGAAGCAAAAGCAATTGGCCAAAGGTGTCGATCAATTGATGGATGAAGGGGTAGCTCAGTTATTCGTAAACCAATTCAATGGTCGCAAGATTATCGGTACGGTAGGTCAGCTTCAGTTTGAAGTGATACAATACCGCTTGCTCAATGAGTACAATGCCTCTTGTCGTTGGGAACCATTGAGTCTATACAAGGCTTGTTGGATTGAAAGTGATGACCAAGCAGAATTGGAGGCTTTCAAAAAGCGTAAATATCAATTTATGGCTAAAGACAAAGAGGGTAGAGATGTATTTCTTGCCGACTCTAACTACGTATTGCAGATGGCACAGATGGACTTTAAAAACATTAAGTTCCACTTCTCTAGTGAATTTTAATTAAAAGATTGATATTCCCCATATTAAGAGTTAGTTACTTCATAATAAGTAGCTAACTCTTTTTTTATGTCTTATCCTTATTTATCTTTTTCTTTGCTTTTCCTTTCAATTTAGCATTTTTTATTCTTTCAAGGCGTTATTCTATTATTAATTATTGCTATTTTAGGCAAAATTTATAACAATTCTTTAAAATAACTAATACGTTGTCATTATGGAAAATCTCAGCACAGCATTTATGCTGATGGCAGTGGGCATGGTTACAGTTTTTATCATTCTACTGGTAGTTATCTTTCTTGGGAAACTACTTACAGCTTTGGTGAACAAATATGCCCCAGCCGAAGAAGTGGCTCCAGCCAAACACACTAAACATCCTGCACCTATTCCGGGTAATATACTAGCTGCTATTACTGCTGCAGTCAATGTTGTGACTCAAAATAAAGGCAAAATTACCAAGATAGAGAAAATGTAACTTTAAATAAATTCGATTGCAACTTGAAAAATATGAAGAAAGAAATTAAATTCAGTCTAGTATTCAGGGATATGTGGCAAAGTGCCGGCAAATATGTTCCCCGTGTAGATCAACTGTTGAAGGTAGCCCCCGCCATTATTGAGATGGGATGTTTTGCTCGTGTAGAAACCAATGGTGGTGGATTTGAGCAAGTGAACCTTCTTTTTGGCGAGAATCCCAATATAGCCGTGCGTGAGTGGACTAAACCATTCAATGATGCAGGCATTCAAACACACATGCTCGACAGAGCTTTGAATGGACTACGCATGAGTCCTGTTCCTGCTGATGTTCGTAAACTCTTTTATAAAGTAAAAAAAGCACAAGGCACAGATATTACTCGTACCTTCTGCGGCTTGAACGATATTCGTAATATTGCCCCTTCTATCACTTATGCTAAAGAAGCAGGCATGATTTCTCAATGTTCACTTTGTATCACTCATTCGCCCATCCACACGGTTGAATACTATACTGATATGGCTTTAGAACTTATCAGATTGGGGGCGGACGAGATTTGCATTAAAGACATGGCAGGTATCGGTCGCCCCGTTTCTTTAGGTCAAATCGTTGCTAATATCAAAGCGCAATATCCAGATATCGTGATTCAATATCACAGTCATGCAGGGCCCGGCTTGAATATGGCTAGCATCTTAGAAGTATGCGAGGCTGGTTGCGACTATATCGACGTGGGTATGGAACCTCTATCATGGGGAACAGGTCATGCCGACCTTATCAGTGTGCAAGCTATGCTGAAAGATGCCGGATTCCAAGTTCCTGAAATCAATATGGAGGCTTATATGAAGGTGCGCTCATTGGTTCAAGAGTTTATGGACGACTTCTTGGGATTGTACATCAGCCCCAAGAATCGCTTGATGAACTCCTTGCTTATTGGCCCCGGATTGCCAGGTGGTATGATGGGTAGCTTAATGGCCGATTTGGAAACCAACCTTGAGTCAATCAATAAGTACAAGGCAAAACATAACTTGCCTTTTATGACACAAGACCAATTGCTCATTAAGTTGTTCAACGAAGTAGCATACGTGTGGCCACGTGTGGGTTATCCTCCATTGGTTACTCCATTTAGCCAATACGTTAAGAATCTTGCCATGATGAACGTTATTGCCATGGAAAAAGGCAAAGAACGTTGGGGAATGATAGCCGATGATATTTGGGATATGATACTTGGTAAGGCTGGACAACTTCCTGGAGAACTAGCTCCAGAGATTATTGGTAAAGCAGAACGTGAAGGACGTAAGTTCTTTACTGACAATCCTCAGGATAATTATCCCGATGATTTGGATAAATATCGTAAACTAATGAAAGATAACAAGTGGGACTTCGGACAAGATGATGAAGAACTATTTGAATACGCTATGCATCCTGCACAATACGAAGCCTACAGAAGCGGCAAAGCTAAAGAAGATTTCCTTGCTGATGTTGCTAAGAAGAAAGAAGAGAAGAATAAAACTCCGCAAGAAGAAGCCAAACCTAAAACACTGACAGTGCAAGTAGATGGTCAGGCCTATAAAGTAACAGTTGCTTATGGTGAAGCAGCATTGCCAGCTGCTAGCGAAGGTGCACCAACTCCAATCCCAGGACAAGGCAAAGAGGTTCTTTCACCATTGGAAGGCAAGTTCTTCTTAACTAAAAATGCACAAGAAACTGCTTTGCAAGTGGGTGATATAGTTAAAGAAGGCGATGTGCTTTGCTACGTTGAGGCTATGAAAACCTACAATGCTATTCGTGCTGAGTTTGATGGAACAATCACCTCTATTTGTGCGAATTCGGGAGATACTGTATCTGAAGATGATGTATTAATGACGATTGGATAATGGAAGAAATTATTGATAAACTATACAATATGACTGCCTTCAGCAACATTTGTGCTGAACCGCAGTTCTTAATCATGTATCTTATCGGTTTTGTGCTACTCTATTTGGGCATTAAGAAGCAATACGAACCATTGCTTCTTGTACCAATAGCTTTCGGTATTTTGCTTGCCAACTTTCCCGGAGGTGAAATGGGGGTGATTCAGGCCGATGAAAACGGAATGGTGATGGTACATGGTGTGATGAAGAATGTGTGGGAGATGCCACTACATGAAATTGCACACGAAATGGGGTTGATGAACTTCGTTTACTACATGCTTATTAAGACAGGATTCTTACCACCTATCATCTTTATGGGGGTAGGAGCGTTGACCGACTTTGGTCCGATGCTTCGCAATCTACGTCTTTCTATCTTTGGGGCAGCTGCTCAGATAGGTATCTTTACTGTACTGTTGGTAGCTATCTTAATGGGATTCACACCCAAGGAAGCCGGTTCGCTAGGTATCATTGGTGGAGCTGATGGTCCTACGGCTATCTTTACCACTATCAAACTAGCACCTCACTTGCTTGGTCCTGTGGCTATTGCGGCTTACTCTTACATGGCGCTAGTGCCGGTTATCATTCCTGCTGTGGTGCGATTGATGTGTACAAAGAAGGAATTGAGTATCAATATGAAAGAGCAAGAAAAGAAATTCCCTTCGGGTAAAGAGGTGAAGAACATGCGCATCTTGAAGATTATCTTCCCAATTGTAGTAACTACGGTTGTGGCCATGTTTGTGCCAACGGCAGTGCCTTTGATTGGTATGTTGATGTTTGGTAATCTTGTGAAAGAGATTGGTAGTAGCACGTTCCGTTTGTTCGATGCTGCTTCAAATAGCATCATGAATGCAGCCACTATCTTTTTAGGCTTATCGGTAGGTGCAACGATGACAGCTGAGGCCTTCCTCGACTGGACTACAATTGGCATCATCGTAGGTGGTTTCTTAGCATTTGCTTTGAGTATTGCGGGTGGCATCTGCTTTGTGAAGCTGTTCAACCTTTGCTCAAAACGCAAAATCAATCCGCTAATTGGTGCTACTGGATTGAGTGCTGTGCCAATGGCTAGCCGTGTGGCCAACGAAATTGCTTTGAAATACGACTCTAAAAACCATGTGTTGCAATATTGCATGGCGAGTAATATCTCAGGCGTAATTGGTTCGGCTGTAGCTGCCGGTGTATTAATATCATTCTTAGGAGGTTAGTCTATACTCTGAAATACAAATTGCTAAGGGCTGCTTTCATTTTGAAGACAGCCCTTGCTATATAATTAACTTATAGATTTGTAGCTATTATTAATTGATTTGATAACTGTTACATTTTACCTTGTAAAATGATGCATTCTACAGATTAAATGTAGAGAAATACAAGGTAAAATGAATCAATTATAGATAGGGAATTAAGTCACTTGATTGTCAGTGATTTGTATCTCTATTTCTGTTTGTTATAAGACACCGGCTTATCAAGCATTAGCCAGTGCCTTATCAGGCATTAGCCAGTGCCTTTTTCTACATTAGCCAGTAGGTGAAGTTTGTTATTGCTACGAAGCTTAGTGGTAAGTAAAATAAAAAGAGCAACCAATTGGCTGCTCTTTTCTATGCTATCATCTTAGCTTAATTTATTGTTGCTCATCTTGTGTTTCATTGCTGATTGTTTTCTTATAATCAGCAACAGCCATCTTCTCGGCAAGTTGAGCATTGATTAAGTTGTTTTGCGATTGAATCCACGACAACTGTGCAGAAAGTACATCTACCATCGTTGCATTTCCTTCATTGTATGAGTAAGTCACCAAATCTAGATTCTCTTCGGCTACGGTAATTGTCTCTTCGGCTGTAGATACTTGCAAAGCAGTTTCGCTCAAGTTTGTAAGAGCTGCAGATAATTCCTGATTGATATTATCCACCACATAACTTTGTTGTAGCTTCTGAATACCGATATATGCTTTCTGTTCGCGACTTGTTTTGAAACGAGCACCCCAACGGAAGATAGGAATTGAAACACTCATACCAACTACCGGAGTAAGTTGCACGTCATAACCCATGTTTGGTGTCAACGTAGCCCATCCACCCGAAACATACATGCTCACTTGTGGATTATATTGGCTAAGAGCAGCCTTACGTTGAGATTTACTCTTATGAATATTAACAATGCTTTGTTCGTATTCGGGTCTTCTATCGAGCACCTCTTCCAAATTCATGATTTGAATAGGCTCGCAGGCAATGTTTATCGAACTAAGACTATCAACCGGAGCATCTGGAGCTACACCCATCAATATATTAAGCTTTTGCAGCGCTAGTTTATAGCTTTGACGAGCCTTGATAAGTTGCAATTCAGCCTCTTTCAAACGAGTAGAAATCATTAATAAGTCTGTGCGACTAATAGCACCCAAGTCGAAACGTTCACTGATTATATCATATTGTCTCTTTACAATCCCTTCGTACATAATGGTAGACTCAAGAGTAGCTCTTGCTGCCGCTGCATTCCAATAATACGAATCACTTTGATAGTAGATTTGATCCATTGTAAGTTCAACGTTAAGCTGATCAATTCTTTCATTATCTTTAGCAATTTTGTACTTAGCATTGATAGAACCTCCGGCATACAATGGCTGGGTAGCCATCAGTTGAGCCTTATAAGTATAGTTGCGATAATCGCCTACAGGGCCATTCCAAGCATCAAGTGCACGAAGATTTAGTGTTCCGTCTCCCACAGCATCTAGCTGAGGAAGATATCCTGTTCGAGCCACCTTTCTGGCTTCAGTACTTGCCATGGCTTGTAGTTTCTGTTGTTTCAGCACTTGACTGTATGCGCTTACACTATCGCGATATGCTTCAAGGCTCATAAATCCGTCTTGTGCTCCAACACTAATGCTACAACCTAGCAAGATGAATGATAATATTTTGACTTTCATTTTATTCTGATTTTTATAAATATACCTTTTATCCTTTTATTCTGTGGATAGCACAATAAGCTACCGGCAAAACAAACAATGTTAAGACAGATGCTACCAACAAACCACCCATGATAGTTGCAGCCATTCCACCAAACATAGCATCGAATAGAAGCGGAAGCATACCCAGAATGGTTGTTCCCGAAGCCATAGCAACAGGTACAATACGACTCGTAGTAGCGCTTATTACTGCATCAACAGGTGATTTGCCCGAATCCATTTCAATACCGATTTGATCGACAAGCACGATTGAGTTTTTGATATTCATACCAATTAACCCTAATAAACCAAGTGTTGCGAAGAAGTCAAGCGATTTACCTAGAATTAATAATCCCAACACCACCCCAATAAAAATTAGAGGCAACATCAATATGATGATAGTTGGCTTGCGATAGGTTCTAAACAAGAATAAAAGAACTGTAAACATCAAGAAGAACATTAGAGGGAAATTCTCTGCTAAAGCTGCGTTTGATTCATCTTGGCTTTCTTGTTCACCAAAATATTTCATTACATAACCCTCAGGTACTTCCATGTCTTTCACCTGGTCCCATACATTATTAAACTCGGCCATGGTGTTGAAACCTCTTCTAGGGTCGCATTGGGCCATCATCACCATTTCGCGATTAATGTTTTTGTAATTACTGAACTGATACAATAGATCAAAATCATTAACGATTTGTTCTAGGGTTGTAGCTTCGGTTGTGGTGCCAAACACTGGCAATGTTCTAATATCATTAATCTTGAATGAGTCTCTTGCGTTGGCCCCCTTTAATAAAATTGGCAATACTTGATCGCCTTGGCGATATTCGCCTATCGTCATTCCGTTTGTACCAATCTGAATACTTTGCGCCATACTTTGACGAGTAATGCCTAGTGGCTGTGCTCGCTCTTGACTGTATATTGGTTTCCATACCGGAATCTTATTACCCCATGAGTTGCGAATATTGGTAAGGCTTGGATTTTGATACATTATATCAATCACCTTTTCTGTCAACATCACTAAGGTATCTACGTTATTACCAATGAAACCAATCTCAATAGCAGCATCAACAGCAGGAGATAGCTTGAATAAAGAAGTACGAGTAATTGCACTAGGATAGTTTGCTTTCATATAGCCATCAAACTGGGCTTCATGGTCTATCGTGTATTTACTATCTTTTAATTCAACAAGAATACTACAGAAGTTAGGCTTAGGACCTACAGAAGTTGAAGCTAAATAGTAACGCAATGGAGTACTACCAAATGTAATAGAAACCTTCTCTACCTCTGGTTGGTTTAATAAATGCTCTTCAACTTGCTTCATCTCATTTACAACATCATTAATGCTGTATCCATCTGGATAAAATACGTCGGCTTTATAGTATGGTTTATCCATGGAAGGGAAGAAGTTTTGAGGCATCAATCCCATAACAATTAATGAAGTAATGAATAATAAAACCATTGTGCCAAGAGTGAGAACCTTTCTTTTTATAAGCGTGTGTAGAACGTTGGCGAATTTATGATAGAATGGTTTATCATAAGGGTCTTTACCCGCATTATTTGATTTAGATTTAAGAATGAAATTACCAAAAACAGTAGTTTGTGATAAAGCTAATATCCAACTTAAACTAAGAGAAATAGCTAATACAACGAATAATGGTTTTACAATTTCAGCAACAGCCGAAGGCGCTAAATATAAAGGTAAAAATGAACAAATAGCAATAAACGTAGCACCAAGCAATCCCCATTGTGGGCCAGTAGCACCATCTATTAACGCCTTTCTTCTGTCTACTCCACGCGCTATGGCAATTTGTGCATTATCGGTCACCACAATCGCATTGTCTACCAGCATACCCATAGCGATAATAAATCCGGCTAGAGAGGTACGATTTAACCCCACGCCTACAATAGACATAATAAGTAGTGTGCCCGCAATAGAGAATATAAGTGAAGTCCCAATTAAGAAACCTGCTCTCATGCCCATTACCAGCATGATGATGAAGATTACAATTAGTAAGGATTCAACTAGGTTTAAAATAAAGCCATCGTTTGCTTCCTTTGCAATAACATTTTCTAGATACAACGGTTCAAGCTCAATACCCATTGGTACTAAGGGCATTATCAGCTTAAGTTTTGCATCAACATTCCTACCTGTTAACACTACATCTCGTGTAGGGTCGGTAGATATACCGATACCAATAGCACGCTTGCCATTAACACGCATGATGGTTGATGCAGGATCCATATATCCTTTCTCAACAGTTGCTATATCGCCAATTTTAACTTGGCCGGCATTGGTTGTAATAACTTGATTGCGAATATCATCAACTTGAGTAAACACCCCATTGGCAAGCAGTCTTAATTGTTGCACCCCAGCACTCACTTCACCCGCGTTGATGATTTGATTCTGAGACTGTAGCAATGATGATAGTTGCTTAGGGTCAATTCCCATACCAACTAGTTTGTTTACTGAAATGAAGATGTTAACCACTTCAGTTTGTACTCCAAACGTAGCAACTTTCATTACTCCATCGGCTGTAACTACTTGTGTTTTTATACGTTCAGACCAATCGCGTAGTTCTTCATAAGAATACCCGTCGTCAGCAGTCAATCCATAATATATACCAAACACATCACCAAAGTCGTCTGATACGGTTGGTGTAGATGCTCCATTTGGCAATTGAGGTTGTATATTCAAAACCTTACGTCGCAATTCATCCCATTTCTGTGGTATAATGTCTGCAGATAGGGAAGGTTGCAATTCGAAAGTGATCTTTGAGAGTCCATACATAGACTCTGATTTGATTTTATATACTCCGCTCATACTTTGTATTTCGCGTGAGATAGGTTCAGTTATCAATCGTTCTACTTCAGCTGGCTCAGCACCCGGATATCGAGTCATGATAACAGCTGTTTTGATAACAAAAGGAGCATCTTCTTTTTTACCTAACTTATCGAAAGAAAAAACTCCGCCAATAAGTAGTACAGCTAAAAAGAAGTAGATAACCTTAGTGTTGTCTAATGAATATTTGGCTAAATTCATAATAGTATTTTAATATGTTGTATAGGGCTATATAATTAATAAAGAGGCATAAATACATCTTTATGTACTTATCAATTTAGCTCTTTTACAGTTTCACCTTCAATAATTTGATAAACTCCAGCAACAACTACCTTTTCACCAGGTTTTAATCCATGAGTTACAAAAGCACTCGAACTTCCTGTTGGAGTCAATACATTTACTTTACGACGTTCTACTTTATTTCCATTAAGTATCCACACATATAGTTGGTTGCCTTCGTCTTCGCAGAAAATTGCACTTAATGGAATTTTAGTCATAGACTCTTCTAGTTGAGATCCAATATTTGCTGAAAAGTGAATGCTGCAAGTGAATCCTGGTTTTACCTCATATTTAATTTTTTCGAAAGCAGGGTCGTCAATTACAATAGTTACAGGAATACCTGTACCATCTGCCGACATATCTAGAAACTCTTCCAATACAGCATTGAATGATTGGCCTTTATAGGTATCAAACTCCACTTGATATTTTTGGTTTTTAGAACTTAGTAAGTAGATGTAAGCATCGGGGATAGTGAATTTGATGCGTAGTTTGTTTGTGTTTACAAGTTGCACAATACCTTCTCCTGCATTTACTCTTTGATAGTTTTCGGCAATTCTTTTCTCAATAGAACCATCAAATGGAGCTAGCAATCTAGTATCATTCAAGTTGTTTGTTGATAGTTCAAATGCCGATTTTGCTTTTTGATAATTGGCAACACTTATCTCATAATCTTGTACTGAAACAGCCTGTCTTTCTAACAATCTTTTGTTACGTTCCAACTGAGCAGCTGCTGTTTCGTAAGCTGATTTATCAGCTGCATATTGCAGTGCAATATCTCTAGGGTCGATTGCTGCAATGAGCTGGCCTTTTTTAACCTTTTGTCCTTCAATGACAGGAAGATCAATAATTTGTCCACTTACTCGGAAGGCTAGTTTTACATATTCTACTGCCTCTACAATACCCGAAAAATCTTTATTGATTTCAGAACTTGATTCAACAATCGCAGTTTTTACCGGACGGATCGTAGCAGGGGATTCTGCCTTCTTTTTCCCGCATGCAGCCAAAACCAGCGTAGCTGTAAAGATGATTACATAAAATTTTTTCATACTTTTATTCGTTATCAGTCGTTTGTTAATATTTTTAGACTGCAAAGGTATAAAACTATGATTCAATTTTTAACAATATTGGGAATGTTGAGATAAATTAACGTTTAATCAACTTCTATACAAGTTTCTTTACCTTTACTTATAGAATAAACAGTATTATAAATGTTTATGTTCAATTCATCACCCTCTAATAATCTAATATTTATTAGTCTTTTTTTAATATTTATTTTTAATACACGCTTTCTATAGTTAAGATTGAATGTATAACTGTTCCATTTTAAAGGTAGGGTTGGTTTGAAAGAAAGCATATTATTTTCAATTTGCATTCCTGCCAATCCTTGAACTATAGCTAGCCAGCTGCCGGGCATACTTGTGATATGCAATCCTTCTGATAGTTCATTATTATAATCATCTAAATCTAATCTTGTAGCATGTAATAATAAGTTGTAGGCTTTGTCAATATCTCCTATGCGTGCTGCTAGAATAGAATGCACATAAGGTGATAAAGAAGACTCATGCAAGGTACGTGGTTCATAGAAATTGAAATTGCTCTTTATGCTATCTATGTTAAAATGAGGATAATACAAGTAGATGCCAAGTAATACATCACTTTGCTTTATATAGCACGAGCGCAATATTCTATCCCACGACCAATGTTGATTGATAGGTAGTTCGTTCTTAGGGATGTCATCTACTGTTTTTAATTCTTTGTCTAAATAGCCATCATGCTGAATAAATATATTGGTTTTTTCGTCAATAGGAAGATACATTCCATCAATCATCTTCTCCCAGAGCTCAGTTTCGTGTTGAGAGAATTTTGTGTCTTTACAGATGCGTTGATATTCCTCCGGATATTTTTGTGCAACTTTATTGATATATAGTATAGTATCCTTTAGAGTTTGGATGCAAGAGTAGTTTGTATACCAATTATTGTCTACATTATTCTCGTATTCGTTAGGTCCTGTCACACCAAGTATTACATACTTTTGTTTTAGTGATGAAAAAGAAATTCTTTGAGCCCAAAAGCGGCAGATGGCTATCATCATTTCTAACCCATATTTAGCTATAAAAGAGTCATCACCAGTCATTGCCGCAAATTGTGTGATGGCATATGCTATAATATTGTTTCTGTGAATCTCTTCAAAAGTGATTTCCCATTCGTTATGACACTCTTCGCCATAAAATGTTACCATCGGATAGAGAGCAGCTCCATCTTTAAAACCTAATTTTGTGGCATTTTCAATGGCTTTGGGCAATTGATTGTATCGATAAAGAAGAAGGTTTTTTGCAGTTTCTTTCGAACTAGATAATAGAAAGTAGGGAACACAGCACAATTCTGTATTCCATTGTGTGTTGCCGCCATATTTTTCTCCTGTAAATCCTTTCGGACCAATATTCAACCTAGGATCGTCTCCTCTATAACTTTGATTTAATTGATATATGTTGAATCGTATCCCTTGTTGTGCTTCGAGATCACCTTCTATTTCAACATCAGCAGTTTGCCATATTTCTTCCCATTTTTTGCAATGATCATTAATTAGTATTTCCCATCCTTGATTTTTGGCTTTTTTACTTTCTGAGATTGTGTTTTCAACAATCTCAGAACGATCACAATAAAGAGAAGAAATGATAGATATGTATTTGATTAAAGTGACACGTTCGCCAGGTTTTACATCTGCACCAATGCTAAAACCAGTTAGTTTTTCTTTTTCGATTTTAATGGGGCTAGTAGTAATCTCTTTGCTATTTTTGAAAAATTGATAAGTAAAAGCACAACACACTTGTGTGTCTCTTCTTTTAGTTTGCACCCATACGTAAGCATATTCTCTATTGGTTTCGGCACGAAGTGTATCCCACATTCTATCGTTGAAGTTTGAGCTTTCGTGCTTTATATCACTATTTAGATAAGGCACAATTGAAATTTTACCTTCATAATTGATAGAAGTAACACTATATTTTATTGCGCTGATATTTTGATTGTCCATGCTGTTGATGTGCTCTACATGGATTCTCAGCTTATTGCCTTTGGGCGATGTTATTTCAAAATCTCTATATAAAATTCCCGCTTTCATATCAAGCTTACGCTCAAATTTATTTACGTCCCAAACGGCTAAGTCAACTTCTTCATCAATAAGTCTTACGTATAGTCCACACCAGTTGGGTGCATTGGGAATTCTAGAAAAGTAATGTGGATAACCATTCTTCCACCAGCCTACTTTGGTACGATCGAGAAAACTAACTCCAGCTACATACGAACCAGGCAGGCTGTCGCTGCTATATGTTTCTTCAAAAAAACCTCTTTGTCCAAATCTCCCATTTCCTAAACTAAAGATACTTTCTGATTCTCTAATGCGAGTAGGATTGAACTCTTCTTCGATAATACTCCATTCGTCGGTTTTGAGGAACTTCTTCATAAGGTATTGTGTTGATTAAGATAAACGTGCTGTAAGTTACAAAAAAATAATGCATTGCTTATTAAGTAATGCATTATTTCTATATGAAAATGAATATATTATGCAGTTTCTTCTTCGTGATGAGCTATGGTTTCTTTGATGAACCAAACACAAAATGCTCCAATGATAAGCAAAACTCCTGCTAATACCAACATGCTCACTTGGCGTCCGCCTACTAAGTGAAGCAATAATCCTCCCACAAGTGCTGCTGCAATTTGTGGGATGCAGATAGTGCCATTAAATAAGCCTAAATAAGCACCCATGTTTTTACCAGATATGGAGTTAGTTAATATAGTAAAAGGCATGGCAAGCATAGCTGCCCATGCACATCCAATCAATGCGTACGAAATAAATAACATGTACTCATCGTGAAAGAAGAATGTACTGATAAAACCTACACCCCCTAATACAAGGCTTAATGAATATCCAAATTTGCGCGATTTGAACAGTGGAAGAATAACTGCCCACAACACCGAGCCAATGGCTTGCACGGCAAACAATACACCTACCCAGTTGCCGGCTTCTTGATATCCGGCAGCTTGTGTATCGTGTGTATTCCATACTGTATCGGCAATAGCACCATTGGTGTAAGTCCACATATACATAAAAGCTGCCCAACAGAAGAACTGTACTAAGCCTACTGTCCAAAAAACTCTAGGTGCATGTTTTAATAATGAAAAGAAATCGCTTTTTTCTTTCTTCTCGTCAGCAGTAATACCATGAAATTCATCAAATTCCTTAGGTGGCATCTCTTTTACTTTGATTATAGTATAGATAACACAAAGTATTAGGATGGCTGCACCGATATAAAATGAATAGATTACAGAATTTGGTACCGTGCCTTTCTCAGCCACATTACTTATACCAATCCAAGTGAAAATAATAGGGAATAAGTAACCCACCAAACTACCTGCGTTGCAAAGGAAACTTTGTATAGAGTAGGCGAGACCTTTTTGTTTTTCATTCACCATATCTCCCACAAGCATCTTGAAGGGTTGCATGGCCATATTAATTGATGTGTCAAGAAACATAAGGGCTATAAGACCAAATATCATTGCAGTACCCACCGCCATACCAAAACTACCTGCATTTGGAAGTAAACACATTACTAATACTGCAACCAACGAACCAACGAATAAATATGGTATACGTCGGCCAAAACGAGTCCAAGTACGGTCGCTAGCCGAACCGATAATGGGTTGAACAATAATACCTGCCAGTGGAGGCAATATCCAGAAATAACTTAAACTATGTGGATCGGCCCCCAGTGTAGCAAAAATACGACTGATGTTGGCACTTTGTAGTGCATAAGCAATTTGAACACCAAAAAAGCCGAAGCTGATATTCCATAATTTCCAAAAACTTAAATCGGGTTTAATCTTCATAATAATGAGTATTTATAAGTTGCATTTTATTCAATTCTTAGTTGTATTATTGTTGTTTATTTGGTAGTACCTCTTACTACCAAATTGGTACGAACTATCTTATTAGAGCTCTTATTCGATTCTTCATTCTCAATCTTATCAATTAGCAGATGAATAGCCGATTTTCCTACCTCCTCACCATGTTGTTCTACAGTAGTTAGTTTTGGGTCGGTATTTTGAGCAATGGCTCCATCTGTAAATCCGCATATAGATATCTCTTCAGGTACTCTAAACCCCATCAACTTGCAGGCATATAAAATTCCCGAAGCCGTTTCATCGTTAATTGCAAAAAAACCGTCTGGTCTATCTTCTTTCTCTAATATATCAGGGGTGATAGCAATAGCATACTCACGAGTATCGCATAGTTTAATCATACTATCATCTACGGGTATTTTATATTTTCTCATTGCATCAAGATAGCCGTTCTTTCTATTCTTAGATATTTCTAGATGAATGTCAGCACTATAAAAGAAAATTCGTTTACATCCGGTTTGTATCATATATTCAACCGCTGCAAAAGAACCTGCATAATCATCTACAACAACTCGTCCGGTGTTGATGTTCGGGCAAATGCGATCATAAAATACAATAGGTATATTGTTTTCAATGAGTTCTAGATAATGATCATAGTTGGAAGTGTCTTTGGCTAGAGAAGTAATAACGCCGCATACGTGTCCGGCAAGGAAAGAATGAACTATTTTCACCTCTTGGTCATACCTTTCATTACTTTGTGCTATCAATATATTATAGCCGGCTTTGGCTGCTGTTTCTTCAATACCACTAAGCACGCACGAAAAGAAATGATGAATAAGTTGTGGAACAATCACACCAATAGTGTTAGAGCGGCTAGTGCGTAGGTTTAATGCTAAAGCATTTGGCTTATAATTGTGCTCTTTGGCATATTTGTGAATTAAATCACGAGTTTCTTGACTAATATCCGGATTGTTTTTAAGCGCTCTTGATACAGTAGATGGAGATACACCTAGTTCGCGCGCAATGTCTTTAATGGTAATCTGTGGTTTACTCATAGCAAATATTAGTTTCAATCAAAGGTATACGATTTATCGAAGCGATACAAATTTAAGGTTATATTTTCAGTTTCGACAACACAAAAATAACAGTTATAAAGAATATATCTTTTTTACTACTATATTATATATTGAATATGCTTTGCAAACGTTTGCAATTCGAAGTTCCCTATTTTAAATGGTTTCGGCGCCTTATTTACTGTTAATAAACCTATTTTTGCCATGCGCTTGAGAACATTCCTGTGAATTATTAGTTCTTTTATTTTATAGAAATAATTAATAATATTGTTAACTTTAATAATTGATTGAATGAGGCAATTTAATTTCAGAATATGTAAGAAAATTCTTTTCATATTCGTAGCACTGTTCTTATCGTTAGCTGTATATGCGCAAGATATTTCGGTAAAAGGAAATGTTCAAGATGCATATGGCGAACCTATCATTGGGGCTAATGTAATGATTGTAGGTAGTACCGTGGGTACAATTACGGATTTAGACGGTAACTTTCAATTAAGTGTACCTGAAGGATCTACTCTTTCCATTAGCTATGTAGGCTATATATCACAGGATGTATTAGCTGCTCCTAATGTAAATGTGATTTTACAAGAAGATTCACAAGTTATTGATGATGTTGTTGTAATTGGTTATGCTACAGGCAGCCAGCGAACCATATCGGGTGCTGTACAAAAAGTAGGTCGAGAGGAAATGAATTCGGGTGTGGTAGTCAATCCATTGGCAGCAATGAAGGGTAAAGTTGCGGGTGTAAATATTGCAAAAACTGGAGGTGACCCTACTGCTTCATCTTCAATTCGTATTCGTGGTACTACTTCTTTAACGGGTGGTAATGACCCATTAGTAATTATCGATGGTGTATTTGGTGATTTAAATATGCTAAACGCTATTTCACCGGCAGATATTGACAATTTTACAGTGCTGAAAGATGCATCAGAAACTGCTCAATATGGTTCGCGTGGGGCTTCAGGTGTAATTGTGGTAACTACTGTAAAAGGTAAAAGCGGAGTAAAAAGCTTAAGTTATGATGGAAGCTTTGGTATTGAAACTGTTTACAAGAACCTAAAGATGCTTAATGCATCTCAATATAGAAGTGTGGCCAAAGACCGTGGAATTGATATTTTAGATATGGGATCTAGCACCGATTTTATCAAAGAATTAGAGCAAACGGGGTATGTTCAAAATCATCGTATTTCATTTTCAAATGGTACAGAAGATTCAAATTATCGCGTATCTGTTGGTGTAATCGACCAAAAAGGTATCGTTAAAGAAAACTGGATGCGCAACTATACTGCCAAAGTAGACGCTATGCAACAAATGTTTAATAATAAGTTGAAGCTAGAATTTGGTATGTTTGGATCGTTGAAGCAAAATAAGTACTTAAACGATTATCAAAAGACGTTCTATTCGGCAGCAGCCTTCAATCCTACTTTCCCCAATCACGTCAATCCGGAAACCGGATTTTGGGATGAAAATGCTAATGCAAATGAAGTGCAAAATCCTATGGGGCGTTTGGAAATAAATGATAGAGAAACTAATGCTTATATTAATACTAACGCACGTCTTACTTATTCTATTACAGATGATTTGAAAGTGAGTGCGTTTGGTTCTTATACGTTCAATGTAAAAGAAAATAAGAAATATATTCCTTCTACAATTAAAGCCGGACAGGGTAGTCGTGGTGAAGCTTATCGTGGTGATAATAAGTCGCAAGCTTTATTGGGCAATTTGATGCTTACCTACAAAAAAGCGGTTGGCAAAAATTACTTCAATGTTTTAGGTCTTGGTGAAATTCAGAAGTTGATTAATACAGGATTTGGAGAAACCGTAACTGGATTTATGACTGATGCAATGGGTTATAATAATATGAAGGCCGGTGCTGTTGTAAAATGGGGTGATATGAGTTCGTATTATAATAACTCTAGCTTGGTATCATTCATGGGGCGTTTCAATTATTCGTATGATGATAAGTATATTGTAACAGTGAATGCTCGTGGCGATGCATCTTCAAAGTTTGGGCATAATAATAAATGGGCATTCTTTCCATCTGCATCTGTTGCTTGGGTTCTCAAAGAAGAGGCTTTCATGAAAGATGTAAAATTCGTAAGTAATTTGAAACTTAGAGCCGGATATGGATGGGCAGGGAATCAAGATGCAATTAGTTCATACAACTCTCTTTTGCTTTACGAACCCTATAAAAGTACTACAGTAAATGGATTGCCTTATGTTACTCCTGCTATTGTTCAAAACTATAATCCCGATTTAAAGTGGGAAATAAAGAAAACATTTGATATTGGTTTTGATGCTGGTTTCTTTGAAGAACGTCTTACTATGACCTTCGACTATTATAACTCCAAAACCAATGATATGCTTTATACCTATAGTGTATCAGTTCCTCCTTTTGCTTATGATAGATTGTTGGCAAATTTAGGATCAATGCGCAATACTGGTGTTGAAATAGCTATCGGAATAGTTCCTCTACGAACTAAAGATATGGAGTTGACCATCAACGCTAATTTGGCTTTCCAAAAAAACAAACTACTTTCTCTTGAAGGAACCTATATGGGCCAAGCCATGACAACAGCTCAATATATGAGTCTTGGAGGTATGAATGGTGCCGGTTTTATTGGTGGAGCCAATCAAATAATTTATCAATTGGTAGGGCATCCTGTGGGTGTATTCTATCTACCTAAATGTGATGGATTGGTATATAATGAAAGCCTAGGTGGTTATACCTATAATGTGTTGGACATTGATGGTGAAGATGGTGTAAGCTTAGAAGATGGAGCAGACCGCTACATTGCAGGACAAGCCATGCCTAAAACTTATTTAGGAGCAAATATCAGTTTCCGTTGGAAACAGTTTGATATTTCAGTGCAAATGAATGGCGCATTCGGTCAAAAGATATACAATGGTACTTCTTTGACTTATATGAACATGAGTCAATATCCTACTTACAATGTAATGGAGGAGGCTCCTAGTAGAAATATTATGGACCAAACAGTAACTGACTATTGGTTGGAAAAGGGTGATTACCTACATTTTGATTATGTAACCTTAGGATGGAACTTAAATTGTAGAAAACTACAATATCTTAAAAACCTACGTGTGACATTCTCTGTAAACAACCTGGCTACTATTACCGGCTATTCAGGCTTATCGCCAATGATAAACAGCTCAGTTGTAGGAGGTGATTTGGGTATAGATGATAAACGATTCTATCCTTTGTCGCGTACATACTCCTTAGGTCTTAGTATTAATTTTTAAAAGAATGCAATTATGAAAAAATATGCTTTATATACAATGCTAGTTGCAGCTGTTGTTTTTGCTTTTTCTTCTTGTAGCTCTTTTTTGGCAGAGCACCCCAAGGATAAGTTATTCGAAGATCAAGCTTATGAAACACCTATGCTTGTTTATCTTACAGCTGTAGCATCTCTTTATACACAAGTTGGCTCTAATGGAGGCGGTAGCGGATTGCAAGGCACCGACCGCGGCTTGTACGATTTAAATACCTTTTCTACAGATGAAGCTATGCTGCCTACTCGTGGTGGCGACTGGGATGATGGTGGTGCATGGAGAAACTTGTACCTACACAACTGGGGCATTAATAATGATTTGATTTATTCTGCTTGGAATTATCTTTATAGAGTGATTGTTTTGTCAAATTCTTCAATCGATAAAATGCAATCTATCCTTGATGCCAATCCTGACAATACAGCAATACCTCCCTATATTTCAGAAGTACGCGCTTTCCGTGCGATGTATTATTACTATTTGCTCGATTTATATGGAAGAATACCTTTAGTAACCTCTTCGGATATTGAAATTAAAGATGTAGTTCAATCTGAAAGAAGTGAAGTGTTTGATTTTATAGTAAACGAACTGCAAGAAACAGTAGGTGACTTAAGTATGGCTCATAGTAACCTTACTGGCGAATATTATGGTCGTATGACTCAACCCGTTGCCTATTTCTTGTTGGCTAAGTTAGCTTTAAATTCTGAAATCTATACCGACAATGATTGGACAGATGGCAGTCAACCCGATGGAAAGAACATCATGTTTACTGTTGATGGTCAATCAATGAATGCTTGGGCGGCAACTGTTGCTTATGTCACTAAGTTGGAGAGTTCTTTTGGTTATGCACTAGAGCCAAGCTTTGCCACTAATTTCGCTGTTAAAAATGAATCATCGGTCGAAAATATCTTTACGATACCAATGGATCCATCTCTTTATACTAATGAGTTTTACTATCTGATTCGCTCTCGTCATTACAATCAAGGCTTAGCTTATGGTCAAGGAGGATGGAATGGTTCATGTGCTACGTTAGATGCATTAAGTGCATTTGGATATAACACCGATAATCAAGACCCTCGTTTTGCACTCTCTTATTATTATGGTCATGTAAAAGGTCCTAACGGAGAAGATATTAGACTAGATGATGGTACATTGTTGAACTATGTTCCAGAAGATGTTTTGCTTAACTTAGGAGGCAAACCAAATGAAAAAACAGCGGGTGCGCGTATGTTTAAATACGAACTAGATGAGGCTGCCACCAATGATGGTAAACTTCAAAGTAATGATATCGTGTTGTTTCGCTTTGCCGATGCCTTGTTGATGAGAAGTGAGGCTTATGTGCGCAATGGTCAAAACGGAGATGCCGATTTGCAAGCAGTGCGTGCACGTGTGGGAGCTACTCCAACCAATATGACAGCTACGCTAGATAATATATTGGCTGAAAGAATGAGGGAATTGGCTTGGGAAGGTCATCGTCGTCAAGATATGATTCGCTTCGGTACCTTTACGGATGCTTATAGTGATCGTCCACAATTGCCAGGCGAAAGTAGTGGATACACTACTGTCTTTCCAATAGAATCTCGCATATTAAATGTTAATACCAAGTTGAAACAAAACCCAGGTTATCAATAAAGTATAACAACACGACAGAAATTAAAATAAAAACACCATATTTGAAACAATTTTAAATCAATAATACAAGGGCCAACCGGCTAACACAAGTTGGCCCTTACTTTAAAAACACAAAAATTATGAAACGAGTCTTTTGTTTTTTTATTGGCTTAATAGCCAGCTTGTCTTTATTATTTGCACAAATCATAACCACTACTCCTGCTTTCCCCTTAGCAGATCAACCGGTTACTATCATCTATGATGCTACTCTTGGCACGGGTGGTCTTAAAGGATATACTGGAGAGATGTATGCTCACACAGGAGTTATCACTAGCACAAGCAATGGTAGTTGGAAATATGCTCCAACATGGGGCAATAATGCTGATAAGTATAAAATGACCTCTTTGGGCAATGATAAGTGGAGCCTTTCAATAAGCCCATCTATAAAATCTTACTATGGTGCAAATGATAGCGAAACCATTCAAAAAATGGCATTTGTATTTAGAAGTAAAGACAATAGCAAAGAAGGCAAAGATATTGGAGGCAAAGATATCTTTGTAGATGTGTATCTATCTGCATTAAGTGTACGTTTTGATCAACCTAGCGTAACTACTTTTTCAAAAGGAACTACCACACAAATTCAAGCTACAGCTTCGTCTGCTTCTGCCATGAAATTGTATGCCAATGGTGTGCAAATAGCTAATTCAGCTTCTGCTACAACTATTTCTACCAATTATACTTTCAATACTGTAGGAAGTGTAGAGTTTAAAGCTACTGTTACTTCGGGCACATCTACCGAAGAAGCTACAATGGTGGTTACTGTAATAGATAATACTGTATCACAAACTCGTCCTGCCGGTACACGCCCCGGTATCAATTATACGAGCGATACAGAAGCTACGTTAGTATTGCAAGCTCCAGGCAAAAAGACCGCATACGTGATAGGCGACTTTAATGATTGGAAATACAATGCTAACCATCAAATGAAACAAGATGGTGAATATTTCTGGATAACTATCAGCGGGTTGACAAAAGGAGAGGAGTATGCATTTCAATATGTGGTAGACCAAACAATCACTGTTGCCGACCCTTATACAGAGAAGGTGCTAGACCCATGGAATGATTCATATATTACTAATGCTATCTATCCAAACTTAAAGGCTTATCCTACTGATAAGGCAGAAGGTATAGTGTCTGTTCTTCAAACTGGGCAACAACCTTACCAATGGCAGGTAACCAACTTTGAGAAACCCGATAAAGAGCAATTGATTATCTATGAAATGTTGATTCGCGATTTTACAACTCAGAAGTCTTATGCTGCTGCTATCGAAAAACTTCCATATTTAAAAACACTAGGTGTGAATGCCATTGAGCTGATGCCTGTTAATGAGTTTGAGGGTAATAGTAGTTGGGGATACAATCCTTCGTTCTATTTTGCTCCCGATAAAGCTTATGGCACAAAGAATGATTTAAAAGCTTTTGTTGATGCTTGTCATGCCAATGGAATGGCGGTGATTCTAGACTTAGTATTGAATCACAGCTTCGGTCAATCACCATTCTATCTTCTTTATCGTGATAGTGATGGTCGCCCTTCGGCAGATAATCCTTGGTATAACCAAGATTCTAATATAGCTAATCCAAGTTTACAGTGGGGATACGATTTCAATCATGAAAGTAGCTATACCAAGGCTCTTGTAGATAGTGTTGCTGGATTCTGGATAAATGAATATAAGATGGATGGATTCCGCTATGATTTCACTAAAGGTTTCTCTAATACAACTTATGGAGAATCTAGCTGGGCAGATGGACCGGATAATGCACGTATCACAATTCTTAAACGTATGGCTGCCGAAGTGAAGAAGCGCGACGCCAATGCTTATATAATATTCGAACATTTAGCAGCCGCTAGTGAAGAGAAACAATTAGCCGATGCAGGTATTATGTTATGGAAGAATGCCAATCATGCTTATTGCCAATCGGGTATGGGTTTTTATTCAGAAAGTGGATTTAATCATGTATATGCGGGTACTGCAAGTATGCCGGCAGGTAGTTTAGTAAGCTACATGGAGAGCCACGATGAAGAGCGTGTGACTTATAAAATGCAAGCCTTTGGTAATGGTACTATAAAAACTAGCTTAGCTACACGTATGAGTCAACTTGGTGTGAATGCAGCATTCTTTTTAACTGTACCCGGGCCAAAAATGATTTGGCAATTTGGCGAAGTTGGCTATGATGTATCAATAGACTACAATGGACGTACTGGTGAAAAACCTGTACGTTGGTATTATGCAGATGCTTCTACACGCAAAACTTTATATGATACTTACAGCAATCTATTGGCTCTACGTCACTCTTATCCTGAGTTATTCTCTTCAGATGCAACATTTAGTTGGAGAGCTACTGAGTCGTATTGGGCTAATGGACGTTTTATTACGTGTTCTCATGGCAATAATGCATTTGTTGTAGTAGGTAACTTTACCAATAGTTCAGGCAATTTTTCAACAACATTTCCTAAAACAGGTACTTGGTATGAGTATATGAATGAAGACAATACATTGTCTGTTAACTCAATATCTCAAGCACAATCAATAGACGTACCTGCCAATAGCTATAAACTATATACAAACTTCAAACCCGTTATCACCGGCATAAAAGATAATATGCTAGATGATGAAGTGGTTGCTTACTTCAACTCTGCTACCGATGAATTGATTATCGATGGTGAAGCTAAAATGGTAGAAGTGTATTCTATGAACGGCATGTTAGCTAAGCAAGAGATAAATTGTAGTACAGTGAACTTCTCTGTTTTGCAACCGGGTATCTATCTTGCTAAAGTAACGATGACGGATGGACGTGTACAAACGTGTAAGGTTTTTAGATAAATAACTAGTTGGTTGTATTTTGTAGAGTTTCATCGTGATGATAATTTAGTTTCATCAGGGTGAAACTCTATTTTCATAGGTATGAAACAAAAGTTTCACCACGATGAAACTAACCTAAATGCACTGCCTTACCATTTGTTTAAGCTATATCATTCTTTGAATGGTGATATATAACAAGCAAGAACAGTCAGTTGCTACATTGAAGAATACCAATCTGATGTGAATGAAGCTTATACTACCTACCGATAATTAGTTGAGCTAAACCTGAATATAGCAAAACATCTCATTAATAATCTAGTGTAATAGACTATCTACTAGCTATATGCCAAAGAGGCTGTATAAGCAATAAAATGCTTATACAGCCTCTTTGGCATATAGTTGTTTAGCTTATTTCTTTACCTTAAACTTCATGTTTCCGGCATTGATTAACTCATCGTGAGTAATGCGGAATCCTTTTTTCTTTTTGTCGCCGATGAAAGTCTCGTCAATGTAAATTTGGTCGGGATTCGTGCGGTCTGTTTCGATAACCAGCTCCGATTGTTTGTACCATTTAGGGTCTAGTTTGATAGTTACTTTATCGAATGTAGGCGTGGTTAGCGTATATTCAGGAACACCGGGACAATCGGGATAAAAGCCCATCATGTTGAAGATGGCCCAAGTAGACATAGTGCCTGTATCATCGTTGCCGGGAATGCCATCGGGCTTAGTTGTGAAGTATTCACCTAACAGACGATTCACCTCCTTTTGTGTGCGCCATGCTTCATCATCATAATAAGAGAATAGATGTGCATACGCAATATCTGGTTCGTTGGCCGGATCGTACAATCCTTTGTCGAATACCATTTGTAGTTTATCAACGAATTTCTTTTTACCACCCATCAAGCGAGCCAACCCATGTACATCGTGGGGCACATAGAAGGTATAATTCCATGCATTGCCTTCGTGAAAACCAGGGCTAGGTTCGAAGTTCTCACCTTGCATAGGGTTGAATGGCGTTAAGAATTTACCCTCTAGTGTGATAGGGCGGAATGTGCCGTATTCTTTATCGTAGTAGTTCTTATAACCCATTGAACGATTATAGAATAACTTCTCATCTTCTTTCTTGCCGAGGGCTTTAGCCAAACGTGAAAGTGAATAATCGGCAATATAGTACTCTAATGCGTGTGATACAGAGTTATCATACTGGGTTTGCAATGGCACGTAGCCACGTTCCATATAAAAGTTGTTGTCAGGGCGCATCAAGTTGTCTTCACCACGAGTAGTGGCCGATTTATACATAGCTTCGTAAGCCAAGTCGATATCGAAATCGCGCAATCCTTTGAACCAAGTATCTACAATAACCGGTAGCGATGGGTCGCCCTCCATAGTTAATGTTTCTCTACCGTAAAGTTCCCATTTAGGCAACCAGCCATGTTCGCGATACATATCGAGCATGGTATTTACCATATCCATTTGCATTTCAGGATATACCAGTGTCAGCAATTGATGAACATTGCGGTAAGTATCCCAAAGTGAAAACACCGTATAGCGATTGCTGTCGGTAGTCAAAATTTCTTCGGTCTCCATTGATGGATATTGACCATTTACATCTTGCAGAATATTTGGATGAATTAAAGTGTGATAAAGAGCTGTATAGAATACCTCTTTTTGATCTTCTGTACCACCTTCTACTAAAATGCGTGATAGTTTATCATTCCAATCTTCCTCTGCCTCTTTGTGTAGCTGAGCAAAGTGTTTATCGCCTTGCTCTTTGTCTAGGTTTTCGCGTGCATTCTCGATACTTACAAACGAAACTCCAATTTGTACTTCTACCTCTTCACCTTCTTCGGTGTCGAAAGTAAAGTAAGTACCGATATCATCGCCAGACATCTGACGAGTATAGCGATTGTATAGTTTATAACGACCGTGATCGTGATCCCATTCTGCCTCTACACCATACATAGGGCGCTGTTTTTTCCAATATCCTTTTTGTTGTGGCGCTTTGTTCAGGCGCATCACAAAGTAGATAGGGAATACGGCTTGTGGGTTATAACAGAAAGTTCCTAATAGCTTGCTGCCCTCAATCTCTTGGTCGTTTACAAAACGAACGGTCGCTCCCGATTCGTTGGTCAATCCTTCGCCCAGGTTCATCAACACATTGCTTTGTCCTTTAGGGAAAGTAAAGCGTGCCATGCTGGTGCGTGGAGTGGTTGTAACCTCTGTTTTAACTCCATATTTAGTTAAGAAATTGCTGTAATATCCAGGCGAAGCCTGCTCGTCAGTATAGCGGCTGCCATACTGCGAGTAGTCAACGT
>CAMTOV010000019.1 GCA_947074235.1 uncultured Bacteroides sp.
GCATTGTTGAGCAATCAAACCGTGCGCAACTACTCTATTTGTTTTGATAAATCAAAGAAAGCAGCATTGTGGGTAGCATATCCTTTGCATAGTTGCTATCTAGGTTCGGCTGGTAGAACCGATGCTTGGGCATACGACCCAATCATCCCTATTGCCAACCAACCCGATTTAACGAGATCATATAAATCGCCTTACGATCGTGGTCATCAACTGCCATCAGCCGATCGCCTTGCCAATTATGAGTTGAATGCACAAACATTCTATTTTACTAATATGACTCCTCAACTTAATCGTTTGAATCAAGACATGTGGGCTAATTTAGAAAGTAGAGTGCGCCTGAATAGTTGCTCAGATACACTTTATGTAGTAACCGGCGCTTATTTTGGCAACAGTGAAACAACTACTGACGGAGCTGGGCAAACAGTTGCTTTACCATCAAATTACTTTAAAGTATTGCTGCGTACAAGAAATGGCAATACCGGAAAGGCTATTCAAGATTGTAGTGCAAGCGAATTAATTTCAATCGGTTTCTGGGTAAACCAAGAGAATTATGGTAATATTCAACCACCTACAAGTATTTGCACCACAGTTGCAGATATAGAATCGAAGACTGGTTTTTCATTCTTCCCGATGGTTGACGCATCAGTGAAAAAACAAAATACTCCCTCTATATGGGGAATAAACTAAAATACTACTACTTATGAGAAAAGTATTTTTACCTATACTCTTTGTGATGCTGCTGATTTCATTCAGCTTTGCACAAAAGCCACACAAAGTAGTTTTCTACAATGTAGAGAACTTGTTCGACACAATTAACGACCCTGAGGTGCTTGATGAAGAGTTTACACCGGATGGAGTTAAGAAGTGGAACTCGGCAAAATACAATAAGAAGATAAGCAATTTAGAACGTGTATTCTTTGACATTGCTTCAATAGATAAGAATTATCCTGCAGTGATTGGTTTATCTGAAATTGAGAACCGCTCGGTACTTGAGGATATTATAGCTACTGCCAAACTAAGCCCGGCTAACTATCGCATTGTTCATTACGATTCGCCTGAACGCCGTGGTGTGGATGTGGCTTTCTTCTATCGCCCAGATGTTTTCAAGTTAGAAGGTGACGAGGCTGTAACAACTGTTATTCCTGGTCGTCCCGATTTCAAAACTCGTGATATCCTTACTATGTGGGGAACAATCGAGAACGAACCATTCTTCTTTATGGTAGCTCACTGGCCATCGCGCATAGGCGGAAAGGAGCGTTCGGAATATCTTCGCATGGCTGTAGGTGCACAAATGCGCTCTATCGCCGATTCTGTATTGACAGCCAATCCGGCTACTAAAGTGGTTGTGATGGGTGACTTCAACGACGACCCAACTGATAAAAGTGTTGCCGAAAGTCTTGGTGCAAAAATCAGAAAGAAAGACCTTGAACCAGGTGACTTGTACAATCCTTATGGAGCTATGTTGAAAGCAGGCTTGGGCACACTTGCATATGGCGATGCTTGGAACATATTCGATAATATTGTAGTAAGCGAGAATTTAGTAAATGGAGAAAAAAGCAACATTCAACTAATCAAGGCCAATGGCTCTAAGTATGATGGAAACATCTTTAAGCAACACTACATGGTTCAGAAAGAGGGTCAATACAAGGGCTACCCTTTGCGTACATACGTGGGAAACAATTTCCAAGGCGGATATAGTGACCACTTCCCTGTATATATTTATTTAGGAAAATAAAAATATCAAATATTTATGAGATTAAAAACAGTTCTAATAATGGTGCTATCCTTCTTCACACTTTGTGCAGCCGCACAAGAGGGCGGAGTAAAGGGTAAAGTCGTGTCGCGTACAGGCCGTATGCCAATCGACGGTGTTAATGTAACACTGACACCGGGAGAAATCACAACAACTACCAATGCAAACGGTGAGTTTATTTTTTATAATATAGAAAAAGGCGAATATAAGCTTCAGTTTGAGGTGGTAGATTACGAAACGCTTACATTAGCAGTTCGCGTAGATCAACTTATCAGAGATATCAACCAAGTAATCATGGTTCCTGATGTTTCTACTCAAGTTTTAGACGATGCCATCTTTGCAGAATATGATAATGAAACACTGGAAGATGCTCAATCTTTGCCTAGTTCATTGTCTGCTTCAAAAGATGTATTCAATAATATTGCTTCATACAAGTTCAGCGAAATGCGTTATAACCTTCGTGGTTACGATTCACAGTATTCAAGTGTATACATGAATGGTATTCTTTTGAATGACGCAATGACAGGCTATACGCCTTGGTCGTTGTGGAGTGGATTAAATGATGCTACACGCAATCAATTAACTACATCAGGATTGCAAATGGCCGATGTAGGTATTGGTGGTATTGGTGGAACAACCAACATCCTTTCTCGTCCATCTCAACTAAGAAAAGGATTCAGAGCTAGCCTTGCCAATGGTAACGCCATGTATGCCTTCCGTGGTATGGTGACATACGCTTCAGGCATGATGGATAATGGATGGTCATATGCACTTTCTGTATCAACTCGTCAGGGCGGTAATGGATATGTGGATGGTGTGTATTATAACTCATTCGGTTATTATGCATCTGCCGAAAAGATGTTTAATGAGAAGCATCGCATCAGCGCTATGTTGCTTGGTGCTCCTACAGAAAGAGGTGTGCAACAAGCATCTACACAAGAAGTTTATGACTTAGTAGGCAACAACTATTACAACCCTAACTGGGGATGGCAAGATGGCAAACGACGTAACTCGCGTGTGCGTAACAATCACGAGCCACTTGCTATGCTTAACTATGTATTCGACATCAACGAGCGCACTCAATTGAATGCAGCAACATCGCTTCGCTTTGGTAAGAATGGATACTCTTCACTGACATGGTATGCCGGTCCAGACCCACGTCCTGATTACTATCGCTATCTACCTAGCTATTACGAAGGAACTAGCAAAGGTGCTTGGTTGCAAGAGGCTTGGATGAGCAACTCTGATAATATCCGTCACATCAATTGGGACAATCTATATTACATTAACCGCACTACAGAGCCAAACCTAACTTATGGTAGTGGCAACCGCTCTATTAATATGATTGAGGAGCGCCATGCCGACCAATTGGATTGGAACTTTGCAACAAGCTTCACACACTTATTCAAAGATAACTCACGCATCAATGGTGGTATCAATCTTCGTAGAAACCGCACCAATTATTATACAATGGTAAAAGACTTATTGGGAGGTAACTATTGGATTGATGTGGATAAGTTTGCAGAACGCGATATGGGTAGCTTAGACCCAATTCCTTATCAAAACAATATGGACTACTTTAACCAACATGGCCATGCACAAGCAGCAGTGGTAGGCGATAAAGTAGGTTATAACTACTACGGTAACTTAGTACGCTATAACGCATGGGCACAATACGACTTCAACCTTGGTGGAGTAAACATTGCACTTGGCGGTGAAATTGGAAATGCTACTATTTGGCGTCATGGTTTGTGGCAAAAAGGATTGTTCCTTGACAATTCCAAAGGAGATTCAAGAAAGCAAAACTACCTTGAATATAAAGTAAAAGGTAATTTCCAATATAGAATTTCGGGAGCACAAATGATTGAAGCGAACATTTCTTACATGCAAGCTGCTCCTCAATTCCAATCGGCATTTATCTCACCACGTACTCGTAACTCGGCTACACCAGGCGTATCGGCAGAGAAGATTCTTTCGGCTGATGCTTCATATAATCTGCGTATTGGCGATGCACGTGCGCGCTTAACAGGTTATTATACCGAGATTAAAGACCAATCAAGAGTGTTGTCTTATTATGATGATGTAGAAGCTACATTCTCGAACTTCGCCATGAGCGGTATTGACAAGCGTTACTTCGGTTTAGAGTTTGCAGCTACAGTGCCTATCTATGCGGGCATCTCTTTCAATGGTGCAGTGAGCTGGGGACAATATACCTACAACTCAAATCCTGACTATGTACAAATACAAGACAACAGTGGCGTAGTACAAAATCAAGGTAAAGTATATTGGAAGAACTTCCGCATCGAAAGTACTCCTCAAACAGCTATCAACATGGGATTATCATATCGTGGTCCAAAAAACATCTTCGCTTCTATGGATGTGAACTACTACAACAACATGTATATCTCTATGAGCCCTGTATATCGCACAGACGAAGTATTGTCATTGCATATGACCGAAGAAGAGGTTGCAGCAATTCGCGATCAAGAAAACTTTGGTGGAGCTTGGGTATGGAATGCAAGTGTTGGTAAAAACTGGTCTATTAAACGTACATATACTATCGGTATTAGTGCAGATGTGAAAAACGTCCTTAACAATCAGAACATCAAGACGGGTGGTTACGAACAGGTGCGTTTGTTGAAAAACAGAGATGGTAACTATCAAACTTATCAACCGTTTGATTCTAAATACTTCTATATGTTTGGAACAACTTATTATGTGAATCTATACTTCCGTTTCTAACGATATAAATGAATAAGAATATGAATAAGATATTTAAAATAGGCATGATGTTTGCGGTAGTTATAGGACTTACCTCTTGCTACACATACGACGATCCTGCTCCAACTAAGTATTGGACTGCAGATGACTTTGCCGATAGCCAAATGATTTCTATCAAGGATTTCAAACAGCTATTCTATAACGAATATGGCACAGGTTCGTCGAGCTTGGCCAAAACATACGAGGTTACAGAAGATTATGTAATCTCGGGTAAGGTGATTTCGAGCGACCAAGCGGGTAACGTTTACAAAGCTGTATATATATATGATGGTACGGCGGCTATCGAGTTAAAATTGATGGTAAGCAACTACGTATACTATCACGTAGGACAAACGATTTTTGTAAAAACGAAGGGATTGGCCATTGGCAACTATCGCTACATGTTGAGCGTTGGTGCAATGCCATCGGCCGAAGACATTGCTAATGGATATGCCAACACCAACATTGATACGCAGCCAGACTTGGTTAACCATATCTTTATTGGCGAGCTTGGTAAGTTGACTGCTTCGGATACAATTGTAGTCAATGCATCAAACTATACTACAGCATTGACCGATGCAGACCTTGGTTGCTTAGTTCGCTTCGAAGGTATCAACTACAAAGTAGGCAACTATGATGGTGACATTTACCCACAATACCTAGAAGTGACATATCCTGATGGTCAAACAGCAGGTGTGTATACCAACAAGTATTACGACCAAGAAAACCTAATCCCAACCTATGCCTACAACTATGGCAACGACCGTTACTACGGTTCATCTTGGTTTGGATATGGCAACACTACATCGGGCACAGGCAACTACATTGTACGTGTGAGCGGATATGCAGATTTTGCAGATCAACCACTGCCTGAAGTAGGTGCAAATGGCAACCTAACAGCTATCTACACTAAATATTCGTCTCGCTCGGGCGGATTTATTAAGTATCAATTGCTACTTAATAGCTATAACGACCTACAAGGCTTCTATACAACTAGCAGCAAGTAATAGTTAAATTATAAGGCACTTTTGTGTCAACCACAAACGGGAGTATATCAATTTTACTTGATATACTCCCGT
Organism: uncultured Bacteroides sp.; assembly: GCA_947074235.1. GTDB lineage: Bacteria > Bacteroidota > Bacteroidia > Bacteroidales > Bacteroidaceae > Bacteroides. The sequence goes on from CAMTOV010000019.1 coordinate 5,593, forward strand.
TTTCTGTATAAGGCAATTCTATTAAACACTTCGTTTCATTCAGTTTCATCAGTACGAAACTTTTGTTTCATACTGGTGAAACTTTTGTTTCGCCTTGATGAAACTAAAGTTTCACGCCTATGAAACTAAATCAACTTAATGGCAGTAGTAAATTATAGTAAGTAGAATACCAACAATAAGATAGCATTTACGCCAATCACACACCCAAAACCACCTAATAGATAGGGGCGAAGACTGCTTTTGCGACCAGAGAAAAATAATGAATAACACAGATTCACAATTACATTGCTTATAATTGCCTGCATGCAACAAACAGTAATGACAGATGCTGTAATATTACCCGGGTTTTGAAGTAAATTCAATATAAAAGGAGTAATATCGCTACACCCAGCCACAAACGACAGCACTTTCAATCCGCCTACACCCAGATAAAGCACTACAAAATGAGTGATTATAGTAAACACAACAAACAGTACAGCAAAAATAAGAGCCACTTTAAATTCTAATGGATTGCTGCTATCGTCATCTTCGTTTACAATGGTTACCTCGCCACGCATTTTAGCTTTTACATAAATAAACCAAGCCACACCACCCGCTACCAATGCCATAATAAGTAGATAGGGGTAGATATGTAAAAAGATGCTCTTGCTAAAGATTAAGATAAGTATCATAAACCGAAAAAACATCATAGATACAGCCAATAGCATAGCTGCTGCATATTCGGCCGCGTGTCCTTCACCCGCTTTCTTGCTCTTGCGTGCCAAAACCGATATGGTGGCAGTGCTACTATACAAACCGCCAATAACGCCAGATAAAAGCACACCTGACTCGCGAAACACATACCTTTTGAGTAGATAAGAAAGATATGAAATGCCCGACACCACTACTGTGGCCAACCATATAGAATAAGGAGTAAGATTGATGCCGGGAATAATATTAGTGTGCGGCAAGATAGGAAGAATAATACCACTAATGGCTAAGAACTTGGCAAGGGTTATCATCTCATCACTCTTCATCCGTTGCACCAGCTCAGTAAAGGTGTGTTTAAGCTCAGTAAGAGTAAGCACCACAACTACCACCGTGACATAAAACCACGAAGGCTGCGTATAAACAATAGGAGCAAGACAGTAAGTGATAAGTGCAATGACAATAGTAGTGATGCCAAATACATGATACTGCGTTTGTTTTACATAATAATTAAGCCCAAGAAGTATACCCAAGATTAAGCCACCACCCATAAATAAATGCATATTTGTTTTATCGAGTATATAGAGTAGATAACCCAATATACCGATAAAAGTGAATGTGCGGTCGGTTCCAAAAAGAGTGGTTTCGCCTTCGCGCTTTAAACTGATGCGACGCTGTGATAGCCCTATCAGTAAAGAGAAAACAGTAACCAACACAAATGTTACCAATTCACGGGGCAGATAATCAAATATTTCTTCCATACATTGCTCGTTATATTTATATAAACAAAAATAGAAGGAAAAGGTCGGATATTTACCAAGAAGTATAAGGGTTTTTCATCAGATACGAGTTGTAATATTTTCTATCACCTGTAACCTCTTCACCAATAAAATCGGGTACAATAAAACTATCATTCTCAGATTTAAGTTCTACTTCGGCCATAATCAACCCCAAGTTTTCACCAAAAAACTCATCTACTTCAAACACATGCTCACCCGATTGTACCAGATAGCGAATCTTATCAATCAATCCAGGTTCGCAAAGCTTCATCAAATCTTCTGCATCGTTTAAGGCAATCTCTCTCTCCCACTCATAACGACTCAAACCTGCTTCATCCGTCTTGCCTTTAATAGTGAGGTATCCCTTGCCATCGCGAATACGCACCCTAACCGTGCGGCCGGGCTTACTACTAATGTATCCTTGCACAATGCGACTTTGTGCAAATGCTTGCGATTTGAATTCTCCTTTTACGAGAAACTTTCGTTCAATTTCTTGTGCCATATTTACAAAGATATTCAATTAGAGGAAAGTGCAAGCCTGTATAACAGAAAAAATAATGTAAACGGTTTTATTTGATTTGCAAGAAAGTATATATAGAAACAAATTTGCCCTATAAATAGTTATATAACAGAAAGTAACTTAGACATCAGTAATCATGAAACTATTCTTCACTATTGTTTTATCATCAGTAGTATGTTTGCTTATAGGATATGTAGGCAGTTGGGTACAAGCAGAATCACTTTATTCCTGGTATCCTACTTTAGTTAAGCCATTATCTACACCACCCAACATTGTATTTCCAATCATGTGGAGCATACTATATGTATTTATGGGCATATCAGTAGCATTAATAATACATTCAAAACAGCACAAAAGTCTAGTTTGTATCAATATCTTTGCCGTTCAACTAATATTAAACTTTATATGGAGTTTGCTATTTTTCTATTTAATGAACCCATTATTGGGGTTGATAGACATAATAATATTGGATATAGTGGTGATTATTTATATCAAGAAAAGCTATTCCGTAAATCTCATTAGTTCTTTGCTTTTTATACCTTATATATTATGGTTGCTATTTGCAACTTATCTTAATGGATACATCTGGATATACAACTAAAATCGGGTCATAAACTCTAAAACCAACTTGTCTTGTTCGGAAGCTTTAGGAACTCCCCCACTTTTATAAAAATACTTTTCGTAGTTTAAGCGGATATCTGCAACAAAAACTTTTGAGAAGCTAAAGGTTATACCGCCCGTGATGCGATGGCGAGCATAATCAGTAATTGGAAGAATTTTTGTGTTCTCATCTATATTTTTACCATCACTGTGATTGGTCATCATATCATAGCGAGCAGCAACCGACATTTGATGGAAGAATTTCTTTAAAGGAATATAGTAGCAAGCAAAGGTATTAAAAGCTTGTACAGAATTAAAGGCATCTCTACTATAGGTTTTATAAAGATATTCGGCCTCAACATGCACCTTTTTATTATTATAACTCATTCCTATATCATACATTTGTATACGTATCTCTTCGGGTTTTATCATCTGGTTGCTTATGGTGAGGTTAAATCCGTTGGCAAACCAAAGCTGTGCCTTTACTGAATAGTTAAGAGATTTGTGCCATTCTTTTTGGTTTGTCAATCCGGCTCCATTGAACACACCTCCCTCTAAAGTAAAAGGAAAACTTAAGTCTTTTCGAGAATAAGCTAGAGTAGCACCAACATCACGCACATCACCTACTTGCTTGGCCAAGAAAGAGCGATTGGCAAAAAACAGCAAATGAGGAGAACGATGAGCATCGATAGTAAAAGGGACGCGCATTTGTCCGATAGTAAAATTTAGATTTTTAACAGGAAATATTCGTGTATAGGCATCTAGCATACGTATTGCCCCTTGATCTGATAAATCTATTTCGGCTTTATAGGCAACAATGGGCAACACATTACCTGTTAAACTAAATCGAGCGTTTCGAACTTGAAACCGACTCTCTCCTGTTTCAGTTTGATATTCATATTTAGCGCGAATAGTACCATGGATAGATGGTAGATAATCGGCTGTTTCCATCTTTTCTTTTTCCAATTTCTTTCCATCAACAGCAGTTTCGCATACCTGACTATATAGATTTGTCGCAAAGAAACACATCAGGAAGAGCAACTTCCAATTATTCATATTGAAATCGTTTTTTAATTTGTTTGCAAAACTAAATACACAGACATACACTGATATGTCATTCAAGTTACATTCCGATTACAATATGTTTCTAAATATGCTATAAACATATTAGGGGTATACTTCACGAAGTATACCCCTAATGTGCAATGTGTTTTCTTATGTCTTAATAGAAAGAAAACCCTATCAACATAGCTATTCCTAATAGCACCAATGAGAAAAACACGATTTTCACAACTTTCTCGGCTTGTTTTTCTTCCTTTTGGCTATGCGCTATTTTCTTACTCTTTCCCATAAGTATTAATTTTAGATTCAACTCTAACAAAGAAAGTAAATTATTATAATAAATGCAAGTAAACTACAAAATTAATCAATGGTTTTTTTGCAAAAAGAATAGATAAAAACTTTTATTTAAGTATTAAAAACAGTGTAAAGACTGCCAGAAAATAGAGTACTAAAACCCCATTTAAATATTAAGTTAATACATTAACTTAATATTTAATTATAATTGTTTTTACAATCTAAAGTTGCATAAATAATATTTTTAAGTTCTATTATCATCAAGAAAGGTGGCTTTTTGATAAAAAGTAGGGCTAAAAAGAAACTTTACTACAAATTATTATGCTGTACTTCAACGTATTAACACAGATAAAAGATTAAAAACCGATATTTACACCTATCAAGTCAAATTATACACATTATAACATTTAGTTACATCTATTTTTGCATCATTGGGTTACACCATAAAAAGCCTTATTATTTTTTAATACTATAATTAACTGATGTTATGAAATTAAAGCAAAACACTCGAAAAGCTATAGTGTCTTTACTATTAAGTACACTTTGTCTTTTCGCTTATGCACAAAAAACTATCACAGGAACAATCGTTGACAACATTGACGAACCACTAATTGGGGCTAATGTGATGGTAAAAGGAACCACTAACGGTACAATCACTGATTTTGATGGAAAATTTACGCTATCCGGAGTAACTGCTTCAGACGTATTGGTATGTTCCTATATAGGATATACTACAGAAGAAATCAAGGTAGGCGATAAATCAAGTTTCAAAATCGTAATGAAAGACGACTCAAAAGCTTTAGACGAAGTAGTTGTAGTGGGTTACGGTCAAATGAAAAAGAGCGACCTTACTGGTTCTGTTGCTTCTGTAAAAACAGAAGATATCACTAAAAAAGGTACAACTTCAGCATTAGAAGCGCTACAAGGAGCTATGCCAGGTGTATCTATTACACAAAGCTCTAGCCGTGCAGGTGGTGGTTTTGATATCGAAATTCGTGGTAAATCTACTCTCGGATCTAACAATTCTCCGCTTTACGTTGTAGATGGTATAATCACAGATAATATTGACTTCTTGAACCCTCAAGATATTGAACGTATTGACGTGTTGAAAGATGCATCTTCTACTGCAATCTACGGTTCACGCGCAACAAATGGTGTTGTTATGGTTACCACCAAATCTGCTAAAGAACAAGGAGGTAGATCTGCTGCACCAGTAATCAGCTTCGAAGGCTACTATGGTGTAAAGAAAGCAGCACGCATGCCCGATTTCATGAATGGCACCGAGTTTGCACAGTTCCGTCACTTTAGATATTTGAATGCAACTGATGCAAATGGTGTAGTGAACCCTACATTATATGAAGCTCAAAACAAATGGGGCATGTCTGACGGTAATTATACAACAGCCTATTTGACCGCAAATGGCTCTTACACTGGGGCATCTTATATTAAAGACATCATTGCTAATGGACAGGAAACAAATTGGCGCGATGAGGTACTACGCACAGCTAGTCAACAAAACTATTACTTGAGCGCAAGCGGTGGATCGGATATCGTGAGCTATCATTTTGGTGTTGGTTATCAAAATGAGCAAGGTATTTTTAGAAATGACGATATGAATCGCTATAACTTCAAGGGTACTATTGATGCAAAAATCAATAAATACATTTCATCTGGAGTAAGTTTCAATGCAGCTAATATCAATAACACAACTGTAGATAATGTTGCTATTAGAGAGGCATTCCGCTTAAATAACCTTTGTCGTGCATACGATGATGAAGGCAAGTTGATTCAACAACCGGGTACAGCTACTTACTTAGGCACAGGTAGTGCTCAGTTTACAAGTACATGGAATCCACTTCTTGACTTTGAAAACTCTGAGTATAATACTAGAGCTTGGCAAGTATTGGCTAACTTCTATGTTGAAGTGAAACCCATCACTAATTTAAGTATTAAATCTACTTTCTCTCCTAGCTATTACAATGAGCGTGCAGGTGAATTTGAGGGCTCTGCCACAGCAGCAAGAAGCAATGCAGATAGCCGTGCATCTGTAGTAAATAGAACTAAATTCAGCTGGACTTGGGACAACATGGTTAACTACAACATTAACTTTGGTCTTAACTCTATCAACGCAATGGGTTTGGTTTCTTCAAGCAAATTCGATCAAGAAACATACACACAAGTTGCATACGGTGTGCCACAAGCCTCTAAATGGTATAACTTAGGATTATCTTCTAGCTCTAATTATACTAATGCTTCAGCTTATACTGAGTGGAGCATGCTATCTTATGCTGCTCGTTTGAACTATAGCTATGGTGGTAAATATATGGCAACAGCTACAATTCGCTGGGATGGTTCATCACGTTTTGCAGAGGGCAATCGCTGGGGTTCATTCCCATCAGCAGCTCTAGCTTGGCGCATCTCTGAAGAAGAGTTTATGAAGGGTACTACCGACTGGTTATCAAACTTAAAGCTACGCGCAAGTTATGGTAAAACAGGCAATAACTATACAGAAGGTACTAACTATGCAACTTCGGTAGTAGTAGATGGTGGAACACTATTCTATGGCTTTGCTGATGGCACTGGTAATTCTGTTTACTATCCAAGTGGTATCGTTAATCGCGATCTTACATGGGAAACTACCGAAGAATGGAACGGTGGTCTTGATTTCGGTTTCTTAAATGGCCGTATCAGTGGTGCTGTTGATGTATACAAAAAGACATCAAAAAACCTATTGATGAGTAGACAATTGACTTACGAAGCTGGTGGTCTAAAAGTAATCGACAACATTGGTAAAGTAAGAAACTCGGGTGTAGAGTTGAGCTTACAAACAATTAACGTACAATCAAAAGATTGGAGTTGGGTAACTACATTCACTTTCTCACACAATAAGAATGAAATTCTAGAAGTAAACGGTGGTAAAGTAAGTGATATCGAAAATAGCTGGTTTGTTGGCGAATCTATCAACTCTCTATACAACTATGAATGGGCAGGTATCGTAAGCGATAAAACAATGACAGTGCCCGATACTAAAATTGCTAAAGATAAAGGATTTACTCCTGGACAACAAGTAGCAAGCCGTGATTATTATTTCGCTTGTTATGGTTGGGGTGAAGGTATGCCAATTATAAAAGACTTAAATGGCGACGGTGTACTTGACCAAGAAGACAAAAGTATTATTGGTAAAAGCAATCCTACTTGGACTGGTAGTATTGGTTCAAACTTAAGCTATAAGGGTTGGGATTTATCTTTCAACATTTATACTAAGCAAAACTATAAAGTGTATTCTCCATTCTTGAATCAATACACAGCATATGGCGACCGTGGTATGCAACATATAAACATGGACTTCTATATCCCTGCAGGAACATTATTAGGCTTTGATGTAGATGAAAACGGAAACCGTTACAACGAGAGATATCAAGAAGATACTCATTATGGTAAATATCCATTCCCTACAAATGTAAATGCAAGCAATGCCGGTGTTGGTACAATCTGGGCCGGAAACAATGCTAAGTCAGGTACTACATCTATGGACAATATGGGTTCGGCTAACAAATCTGGTACACCTTATCAAATAGAAGATGCATCTTATTGGAAGGTTAAAAACATCATGTTAAGTTATACATTCCCTACTCAAATGCTTAGAAATATACAAATCAGTTCTTTGAGACTATACTTCAATGTAACAAACCCATTTGTGTTTACCAAATTTACAGGATTTGATCCAGAGTGGGGTGCTTCATCACTAGCAAATGGTGGTCCAAGCTCTATTACTTACCAATTTGGTGCAAGCATTAAGTTCTAATTTACCCTTAAAAGATTATTGAAAACATGAAAAAGATATTTAAACCTATAATTGCTCTTTTGAGCGGCGTTTCATTCCTACTTAGTGGATGTAGCGACTTCTTGGTTGCAGAAGACAAATCTAACCTTCAGTCGGATGTGTATTTTATGACTGAAGAAGGATTTGAAAATCTATCTACAACACCATATTATAAACTCCGTGCTATCTATGGAGTTGAACCTACCATGTTTTGTAGTGGAACTGACATGTATCAATTTGGACGTTCAGGCTATCCAGATATAACATTGGCAACATATAAAGATTTAACGCCAAGTAATACAAATGTTATGAATTTCTATTCAGCTTGTTATGATGGAATACAACAATGTAATACAGTTATTTATTATGGTGAAAAAGGTGCTGCAGGTTCTAATGTAGCTCTTAGAATGGATGAAGCTATTTACTTAAAAGCATACTACTACTATTTGTTATCTCAACATTTTGGTGGAGTTCCTATATCTGACACTTACATTCAATCTGTTATTACATCATTCCCACGTGTACCTCAACAAGAAATATATAAATATATCATTGATATGCTAAAGAGCGTAGAGGCAAATAACCTTCTACCAGTAAGCGCACAGACAGGTCGTGCTAGTATGCGTGCAGTTTACAACTTGATGGCTAAGGTTTATCTTGCATGGGGCTGGGACTTTGGAACTACCTCAAGTGCAGATGGAAGTAATGTACAAATTAACGATCGCACAAATTTTGAGAATGCTGCTTCTTATGCTGATAAAGCAATTAATGGTGCCAACCCATCACTAAGCTTTAGCGATATGTGGGATGTAGCCAATGACAACAACCAAGACATCTTATTTGCTATTCAATATACTCGTGATATTGCTGGCCAAGATGATATCACAACAGGTAATCGCCAACAAGCGCAGTTTGGTAATTATTATAATGACAACTGTAAATATACAAACTCACAATTCCCCGTAGGTAAAAAAGTGATTTATCTTTTTGAACCTGATGATACACGTTATGCAGGCACATTTATGGTGACTCAATATGAAACCTATATGAACTACTACACTGCAACAATCACAGATGATACTGAGATTTACGGTTACTATCCAGCTTGGTATGAAGATTTAAGTCAGCTTACCTCATACAATGCATCAACAGATGGTAGAACTGGTGCTAAAGTATTCTCAAGTTCTGATCCATCAGTTTATATTAATGCAGTATGGAGTAACAGACAAAATAAATGGGTTTATTCACAAGGAGTACAATCATACGAGACATCACGAATTTCTAATGCTCAATCGTTTGTTGTTCGCAAGTTCGATGATTACAAATCTGTAAGAAATACAACAAATCCTGTATCATTCCATAACATTGTGTTAGCGCATCTAACTGAAACATATTTGATAGCAGCAGAGGCTTATTATATGGCAGGAAATACTCCTACATCTTTATCTCGTTTGAATGTGGTTCGTCAACGTGCAGGGGTAGCAGATATTAGTTCTTATTCAACTTACAAACGCTACTACTCTGATGGCACAGCCAATAGCTACAACAGCGGATCGGGCATTGACAAAGTACCATTTGAAACTGGATTAGACCCTGTTGATGTAATTCTTGACGAACGTGCTCGTGAGCTTTGTGGCGAATATTATCGCTGGATGGATTTACGTCGTACTAAGCGCCTCATCAACTACAATGTAGAGTGGAATGACGGTGTTACATCTGCAGATATGATGATGGGTGCTGATGGCAACTATCGCTGGTTCCGCCCATTCCCACAAGGTGAAATCAACTTGAACGATGCTATCACTGATGCAGATCAGAACCCTGGTTACGCAAACTAATTTATTAATAAAAATGCTACTGAACTGAAGTTGTCAGTTCAGTAGCATATAAAAACAAGTTACACTATAAAATTAAATTATTATGAAAAGAAATCTACTTTTGGTAGCTGCATTATTTTGCAGCGTAGCAATGTCGGCACAATCTACTTGGAGCTGTATCACAACTTGTTCTGCAGACGGAAAGTCTGTTGAAGGAACAGTAAATTTGAAAGGAACAACCACTGCTAGCAATATTGCAATGAGCGATATTACTTGGGGTGCTGGAGTGAAAGCCCCTACTACCACTCAAAAAACATTTAAAGACGCAGGTGGAACAGCATACAATTTTGTAAGCGACACTGAAGCATTAATTAAATGGGTACCAACAACTATTAATGGTGGTGATGATCCTACAATAAAAGAATTAGCACCAGCATATGCTGCAGGACAATATGTAGAATTCGCTATGGAAATCAATAACCTTACTGATGTATTTAATCTTGAAGCATTAAAACTTGATGCTGTTCGTTTAGGTACAGATGCTGTTCGTATGAATGTTAAGCTACTAGGTACCGATGTTGACGAAATGGAGTATGATTCAGGATGGTTAATCACTGCAGACAATTGGAGTGCAATATCTGGAGGTATTGGTTCTTGGACTGATGGTGAAGTTGCTGAAGGTGAGGTAATTCCTGGATACCAACCATCTCGCGAAGATGGCTCTAAACCGAACTCATCGGCTGACAAAGGTTGCTCTAGCCTAAATATCCCATTATCAATTGGTAAAGACCTTTACAAAGTAAAAGCACACGTAGTATTCTACGGCATTGCAGACAACAAAGCCTTAGCTCTTCGCAACGTAAGCTTCGTTAGCAAAGGAGAAGGTACTGGCATCCAAGATAATGTATCTGTTGACGAATCAGTAGCTGCTAAATATTATACTATCTCTGGCGTTGAAGTACAAGAACCAGTAAAAGGTATCAATATCGTAAAACGCACTATGACAGACGGTTCAGTAAAATACTCAAAAGAAATTAAATAATACCCTAACAACGAAATCGTGAGATTTTAAGGGATATTCTTTGCAGAAAGAGGCTACTCAAATGAGTAGCCTCTCGCTGTATATATATTGATGTAAAATTGTTATCCTTCGCTATCGTCTGAGAACTCCATGAGATAGGCTTTTACGAAAGCTTCTATTTTACCATCCATCACGCCATTCACATCCGATGTTTGGAAGTTAGTACGATGGTCTTTCACACGTCGGTCATCAAATACGTAACTGCGGATTTGCGATCCCCACTCAATCTTCTTCTTGCCGGCTTCCACCTTAGCTTGTTCGGCCATGCGGTGTTGAAGCTCTTTATCGTAAAGAATAGAACGAAGCTGACGCATTGCATTCTCTTTATTCTTTGGTTGGTCGCGCGTTTCGGTATTCTCAATCAATATCTCTTCTTCTTCGCCAGTATATGGGTCTTTGTATTGATAACGCAAGCGAACACCCGATTCCACCTTATTTACGTTCTGACCACCGGCACCACCTGAGCGGAAGGTATCCCAAGAGATACATGCCGGCAAGATGTTTACTTCGATGGTATCGTCAACCAATGGAGTAACGAATACCGATGCAAACGAAGTCATGCGCTTGCCTTGTGCATTGTAAGGAGATACACGCACCAAACGATGAACACCGTTCTCGCCCTTCAAGTAACCGTATGCATAGTCGCCTTCAATCTGAATGGTACAGGTTTTGATACCAGCCTCATCCCCCTCTTGCAAGATAGAGATTGTGGCCTTATATCCATTCGTTTCGGCATAGCGCAAGTACATACGCATCAACATAGATGCCCAGTCTTGACTCTCTGTGCCACCAGCTCCAGAGTTTATCTTCAAGATACAGCTCATTTGGTCGGCTTCACCACGAAGCATATTCTTAAGTTCCAAGTCTTCGAGTGCTTCAAAAGCCTTAGCGTAAGCCTCATCAACCTCTTGTTCTGTCACCAGTTCATCTTTGCAGAAATCAAAAGCTAATTCTACTTCATCAGCAAGAGTCTTAAGGTGATTATATCCTTCAATCCATTTTTGCAGACCTTTCACTTTCTTCATTTGCGCTTCCGCAGTCTTTTGGTCATCCCAAAAGCCAGGAGCTTGTGTGCGAAGTTGCTCTTCTTCTACTTGAATCACTTTCGCATCTATATCAAGATAACGGTGCAAAGCTTCCGTACGCTCTTTTATGTCTTTAAGTTGCTCTATTGTTATCATCTTCTTATTTTTAGGCTGCAAAGATAAAGCAAATATGCTCATATTCAAAGAAAAAGGGGTAACGCCCTATGGAATCACCCCTTTTTTTAACGCACATTTATGCTTTTATCTTTATTCTTCGTACATCTTATCTATCACCTCTTTATAATTTTTGGCGATAGCTGCACGTTTTATTTTCAAGGTGTTAGTCAATTCGCCTCGCTCCATGCTGAATGGTTCGGGAAGCAAAGTGAAGCGTTTTATTTGCTCGTAAGAAGCAAATTGTTGTTGCAAAGTACCGATGCGAGATTTAAACAGTTCCATCACTTGAGGATTGGTTAACAAATCGGCCATACTATTATATTTGATACCTTTTTCTTTGGCGTAAGCCTCAACATGCGGATAAACAGGCACAATAAGAGCCGATACAAATTTACGTTCATCAGCAATGATAGCAATTTGGTCGATATAACGATCAATGGCTAACTTAGTCTCCAACGATTGAGGCGAGATATACTTACCATTAGATGTTTTAAAAAGATCTTTAATACGTTCAGTTAAATACAATGTATCACCTTTCAAATATCCGGCATCGCCTGTTTTGAACCAACCATCTTCAGTGAATGCAGCAGCAGTTTCGATAGGCTTATTATAGTAACCCTTGGTTACTGTTCTACCCTTTAGCAAGATTTCATTTTCATCACCAATCTTTACTTGTACATCGGGCATTACTTTACCTACCGAGCCAATCTCGAAGTCGGTATATGGGAAACAACATACAGTAGCAGTAGACTCTGTCAAACCGTAACCCACCATCATATTAATACCTACCGATTGTACAAACACACAAATCTCATCTGGCACAGCAGCACCTGCAGTTGGGAAAAAGTTACCATTCTCAATACCAATTGTCTTTTTCAACAACGAGTAGATAGTTTTTTCATAAAACTTATACTTCATGCGAATAGCTGCAGGAGGAGTTTTGCCTACACGAAGGTAGTCGAGGTTGTGAATTTTGCCCACTCGCAATGCATCTAGCATCAAAGCACGTTTTAATCCTTTTGTTTCGTTTATCTTTTCTTGCACACCGGCATATACCTTCTCCCAAAAACGAGGTACGCTACACATCAATGTAGGGCGAATCTCTTTAATGGTCATTTGAATATCTATAGGTTTAAGGTTGATACACACCTCCACTCCCATATATAAGCAGAAGTAGCACCACGTTTTCTCAAACACGTGAGTCAATGGCAGGAAGTTCATCGACACATCTTTGTCGCTCATGCTTGTGAGACGTATCTTATGAATACGAAATGCCTCATCATAATTTGAGTGATGAAGCATTACCCCTTTTGGCTCGCCAGTTGTGCCCGACGTATAAAGAATATTGGCCAAGTCATCATTCGATGCACGCGATGTACGATCAGCAACTGTTTCTTCTTCAGATAAATCGGCACCCATTGCAATAAATTCATCAAAGTAGATAGATGTCACATCACGAGGGTCTTTCTTCACCTTACGATCGAAAATAATAAGTTTCTTCAACGAATGACATAAGCCAAAGATACCAAAGGCAGTATTATATTGATACTGCTCGCCCACAAAAAGAAAGCGAATTTGCGCATCGTTGATAATATATTGAGCTTGTGAAGCCGAACTAGTGGCATAAAAAGGAATAGGCACTGCACGATTGGCAAATGCACCCAGATCTACATAAAACCATTCGGGCATATTCTGAGCAAAGACACCGATATTTTCTTGCTCCTCCAATCCAAGCTTTACAAAAGCGTTGGCCGATTTGCGTGTAGTATCAGATAGCTGATTCCAAGTGATAGGAATCCATTGCGAAGTTTCGTAGTCGCGATGACGCAAGGCTACTTTCTCTCCGTACTTCTCTGCTTGGGTATGAACCAAAACAGATAAATGATAGTTATTCATATTCTTTGGTTGTTAGTGAATATACCGGCAAAGGTATTAGTTTTATTTGAAACAATCATCAATGTTAATTAATAATCCGTATTTTTGCATTATGAAATACGATATTGCATATATAACAACAGAAGCTATCAGTTTGCTCAAAGAATTGATAACTATTCCTTCGATTAGCCGCGAAGAAACGCAAGCAGCTGATTATCTGCAACAATACATCGAATCTGCAGGAATGGCTACCTGTAGGGAAGGAAACAATGTTTGGTGCTTAAGCCCGATGTTCGATCTTACACGCCCCACAATATTGTTAAATTCTCATATCGACACCGTAAAACCCGTAAATGGATGGCGCAAAGACCCATTTACACCATTGGAAGAGAATGGTAAACTCTATGGATTGGGGAGCAACGATGCAGGCGCTAGCGTTACCACCTTGCTACAGGTGTTTCTGCAACTATGTCGCAATCCTCAGTCATATAATCTAATCTATTTGGCATCGTGCGAAGAGGAGGTTTCGGGCGCAAATGGCATAGAGTGTGTATTAAAACAACTGCCACCTATCACCTTTGCCATAGTGGGCGAACCTACTGAAATGCAACCTGCTATAGCCGAAAAGGGATTGATGGTGCTTGATGTAACGGCGCAAGGAAGAGCCGGACACGCCGCAAGGGAAGAGGGAGTGAACGCTATATACAAAGCTCTGGACGATATTGTGTGGTTTCGCGACTACAAGTTCAAGAATGTATCACCGCTGCTTGGCCCAGTGAAGATGAGCGTAACGGTGATTAACGCTGGTACACAGCACAATGTAGTGCCCGATCGGTGCACCTTTGTAGTAGATGTGCGTAGCAACGAATTGTATTCAAACGAAGATATATATGCAGAAATAAAGAAAAATATAAAGAGTGATGTGCGTGCTCGCTCGTTCCGTCTCAACTCATCGCATATTGACGAAGGACATCCATTTGTGCAACGTGCCATCCGTCTTGGTCGCACACCATTTGGCTCTCCTACTCTATCCGATCAAGCATTAATGCCCTTTCCATCGGTTAAGATTGGTCCTGGACGCTCATCTCGTTCGCACACTGCCGATGAGTATATTATGCTAAAAGAGATAGAAGAGGCTGCAAAACTATACCTCGACTTGCTTGACGGGTTGACAATTTAACAGCTTGCTAGCAATGAAGTTGCAAAACACTAATAATCAAGACAATATAATTGCATTTAAAACTATAACAAATTACCTTCTTATTCTTTACATTTAACAGGTAGAATGTTAACAGTTATCATGTAGAATGTAACAGTTTACAAAGTTAGATAAAATAAATCCCCATTACATCGTAAAAATGCAATGGGGATTTATTATAATATATACTAGAGTTTATATTACTTCTCTAACCACGGTTCGGGATTGAGTTTATCTTTCTCCTTACGCAACTGAAAATGTAGCACTGTGCGATTATTGTCTGCTTTATTAGAGAAAATAGTACCGATAGATTGGCGAGTCTTTACCGTATCTCCCGCCTTGACAGAAGCAGACGACAAGTTGCAATAAACAGATATATAGCTACCGTGACGAATCAATACGTTGAACAACCCATTGAGCTGGAACACAGCTGCCACCTTGCCATCAAAGATTGCACGAGCGTTAGCGCCAGGCTTAGCTTGAATATCGATTCCTTTGTTATCGAGCTTCACATTGCGCAATCCCTCTACTGCATATTGACCATACTTACTCGTTATCATGTATGAGCCAGTCACCGGCATAGGTAGTTTACCCCTATTACTCACAAAGCTACCCGACAAGTCTCTATCGGCTTTGCTCATAGTGAAAGCATCTACCGGAGCAGCCTTTTTGGTAGCTGTGCTACTTGAAGAAGGTGTGGTGGTTTTTCCTGACTTCTTATCGGCAGCAGCCTTTTTTCTGGCCTCAGCAGCTGCCTGCTTGCGTGCTTTTTCTATCTCATCGGCTATCAACTTATCAATGCGGGCATTGAGCTGATTGGCTTCGCGGCGCTTCTTGCTAATCTCATCTTGAAGTCCTTTTTGCTTCTTTTGCAAGTTGGTCAAGATAGCCTTCTTTTCCTTTTCTTCCTTTTCGAGTTTAGCTCTTTCTGCCTCACGCTCTTTAAGGAGCTTCTCTTTGGCAGCACGAGTCTTCTTCAATTCAGCTTGCTTTGCCTTTACCTGTTCTTGTTTCTTCAATATCTCTTCACCTTGCAAGCGTTGATAGGTAGCATACTCACGCGCATAACGAATGCGTCGGTAAGTCTGACTCAGATTGTCGGCAGAAAGGATAAAGAGCAGTCGTTCTTGGATGTTGCGATTGCGATAGAGGTATTGCACAGAGGCCTCGTACTTCTTCTTTTTCTCTTGCAAATCTTTTTGTAAAGCCATGAGTTCTCTGTCGAGCGCATTGATTTCGCGATTAAGCTTAGTCACATCATCGTTGATAGTTTGGATATAAGTCTTACGCTGGGTGATTTGACTGGTGAGAGACGACAAGGTGTTGAGCTGACTGCTCACAGTCTTCTTGGTATTGCTCAGTAGTTTCTCGGTCTCTGCAATGGCTTTTTGCAGCGCACCGTGTTTGCTCTCCAACTCTTTAATTAATTTGTTTTCTTGTGCAAACAATCCAAGAGAGAGAGTAGTAACCAAAACTGAGAATACAAGGAGTCGTTTCATCGGCCTAATTGTGAACTAATAAAGTCCATTAAAGATACTTGTTTATATTTATCGGACGCAGAAGAGGCGTCTAAGTTTAATGCTGCATTAGAGAAGTCGGATAATGTAATTCTAGCGCCAGCCAAATCGGGAAATCCCAAGTCGGTAGTAGATAATACTTTCTTGCCATCGGGCAGTGAAGCGTCAATGAGTAACTTCTCAATCTGTTTGTAGGTAATGTGACGCGAGCTAACTTTAGCCAATTCATCAGGAGTAGTGATAACATACTGCTTGCTGGGACGATCTAAGATAAGCACTTCAGTAGGTGTAAGCTCAATGCGATAAAGCTCAGAGCGAAACACAGGCATCAATACAGAAAGCTGTATGCGCTCACCCACCTTCATCTTCATCGTTCCGTTGATGTTCATCGATGTATTGGGAAGTGCTATCTGTAATTTGGAAGAAAGATATTCTGGCGTTTCAATTTCAGTAGGTAGTTTTGAAATGGAGTGTTTGGAGCTTTTACAGCCGGCCATTAATACTAATATAAATAGTAAATAAGCGATTCTTTTCATTCTGCAATGTATTTTTTCTTGTGTATCTTTTGTTTCAATAATTCTGATTTGCTCCCCATCTCTAGTGCTTGCTTCCAGTATTTCAATGCACCTTCCACATCACCAGTCATATAATAGATGTCGCCACAATGCTCCACTACTACATCGCTTTCACCTCCTCCATTCTTCATAGCATTGTCTATATAGATGCGTGCTTCTGCATAGTTTCCTTTCTCAAAAAGAATCCAAGCGTAAGTATCGAGATAAGTAGCGTTATTGGGTTCGGCCTTTACGGTTTTGTAGCTCATCTCCTCGGCCTTGTCCAAATCTCTTCGTTCTACAGAAAGATAATAGGCGTAGTTATTAAGCGCACCAATGTTATTGGGGTTGTATGACAATGCAGAGTCGTAAGAGGCATAAGCATCATCTACTTTTTTTTGTGAATGATAGATATCACCCATGATGGAATAGAAGTCTGACACCATCTCTTTGGGGCTATCGGGTTTAACTTGTTCTATTGCTTTCTTGGATACAGCAAGAGCCTCCTCCAAACGTTCGTCTTGATTGTAAGCAATAGCTAAGTAGAAGTAAAACTCTAAAGCATCGGGTGTAGCATCAATTCCACCTTCACACACGCGTTGCACCAAAGCGTAGTCGTTATCTCTCAATGCCACTCGCAGCAACATCAAGCGTGCTGCCTTATTTGTGGGATCTACTCTAAGGATTTGCTCCAACACGGGGATAGACTCGGTATACATCTCTTTAGACCATAGATACTGTGAATACATCATCGGTATCTGGTCATCGTCGGCATCCAAAGCCATGATTTCGTTGAAGAGGTTGATAATCTTTGTGCTGTCGCCTTTGGCTTGTTCGTTTTGCATCACCAGTTGTTGCATCACACCCATCTTTGTTTCGGCGGGGACTTGCTTTTCAAGGAGTAGCTTGTCTATCTGTTGCTTGTACAATTCGGGCTGATCGGTCTCTTCGTAGTAAGAAGCTAGCGAAAGCATTGCCAACGGGTTGTCGGGCTCTGCCTTCAACACACCTTGAAACATAGCGTAGGCTTCATTAGGCTTGTTGTTTTGCATATACAAATCACCCAGCAACACTTGATAACGGAAGTCCATTGGGTATTCAGCAACCAAGGTTTCTACCTCTTCAAAAGCTTTTTTGGTCTCACCCATCTGGTGATAGATACGAAACTTTTCCATAGAGAGTTGTTCGCTCTTGCCAAGCAAGCTTTCCACCTTATCGAGTGTACTAATCGTTTTCTTGTTATCGCCTGCACGACCATACAAATCTACTAACATAAAGAGCGACTCACGTCTATCGGGGAATCGAGTCACCATATCTTCCAACAATGCAATAGATTTTTCGGCATCGTTCTTCTGCATGTAGTAGTTGCCTAGTGCCTGTGCATACCAATAGTTGTTGGGAGCATTGGCTACAGCAGCCTCTAATGAGGCTTGCGCTTGCTCATTCATTTTCAGAAATAGATAATATTGAGATATTTCGTATAGAGCCGGTGCAGCATTAGGGTCAATTCGCAAACAGTGTTGCAACATATCAAAAGCTGCAGCATATTCATCTTGCGCTTTCAAGCGAATGGCCTCGAGGTAATAGTACTCAAATCGTCGTTGCTCTTGCGCCGACAAGGTAGACTTTTGTGGAGCATCACTACTGTTACGACGCATCTTGCTTGAAGAACCACAAGAGGAAAGTAGCGCAATAAAGAGAAGAAGTATAGTGAGTTGTTGAAATCTCATGTTCGTAGCATTACTATTTTTTACCGGTATGACCAAATCCACCTGCGCCACGTTCTGTTTCATCAAGTGTTTCTACGGCTTTCCACACAGCTTGCTCGTGACTGGCAATCACCATCTGTGCCACGCGTTCACCATCTTCTATAACAAATGCCTCAGCAGATAGGTTTATCAGAATGATGCATACTTCCCCACGATAATCGGCGTCAATCGTTCCTGGTGAATTGAGTACTGTAATTCCTTTCTTAATAGCCAAACCGCTACGAGGACGTACTTGCGCTTCATATCCCTTAGGAATAGACATATAAAGTCCGGTTGGAACAAGGCATCTTTGCATCGGTTCTAGCGTGATTGGTTCTGAAAGATTGGCACGTATATCCATACCTGCCGATTGTTCTGTTTCGTATGCCGGCAATGCATGCTTCGATTTATTGATGATTTTGATTTCCATATTCCGTTCGTTATTATAGTTTCATGGGCGAAAATACATAATTTGTATTGAATTTCGCTACATTTGCAGTTAAATAATGTGGCAGAGACACATGGCAAACGCCTTAAATGGTGTAAAAACTAAAGGAATCAACATTCACCCTATAAATCAAGCAGATGGATTGGAGAAAACTTATATCGGCAAAACGTTTCGGAATGGAAGAGTATCATGAGGAACGTCAAGAAAACCGCTCTGAATTTCAGAGAGATTACGACAGACTTATCTTTTCTGCACCTTTCCGCCGATTGCAGAACAAGACTCAAGTGTTTCCATTGCCTGGAAGCATCTTTGTTCACAACCGCTTGACACATAGCTTGGAGGTATCGAGCGTAGGTCGCTCACTAGGAAACGACGTAGCTAAAATACTTATTGAACGTCATCCCGAACTTCACAATTCGTTTCTCCCGGAGATTGGTTCGATTGTAGCAGCTGCTTGCTTGGCGCACGATTTGGGTAACCCACCCTTCGGTCATTCGGGCGAGAAGGCCATCTCTACTTTCTTCTCTGAAGGCAAAGGCATGTTCTTGAAAGATCAATTATCTGCGATGGAATGGGATGATTTGACACATTTTGAAGGAAATGCCAATGCATTCCGCCTATTAACTCATCAGTTTGAGGGAAGACGCAAGGGAGGCTTCGCTATGACCTACTCAACGCTTGCATCCATCGTGAAGTATCCCTATTCTTCGAGCCTGGCCGGCAAGAAATCAAAGTTTGGTTTCTTCATATCAGAAGAGGATACCTTCAGAACAATTGCCGATGAGTTGGGACTAATCAAGATTCAAGACAAACCATTGAAATACACTCGCCATCCTTTGGTATATTTAGTAGAAGCAGCCGATGACATCTGTTATCAAATGATGGACATTGAGGATGCTCATAAACTTAAGATATTGACAACAGACGAAACCATCAATCTACTGATGGGATATTTCACGGAAGTGAAACAGGCAAAGATTCGTGAAACATTCACTCGTGTAAGCGATATCAATGAACAAATTGCTTATCTGCGCTCATCAGTTATTGGTTTATTAGTAAGAGAGTGCACCAAAGCTTTTGTAGACCACGAGCACGAAATTATGAATGGTGAGTTCAACCAAGCACTTATTAAGCAAATCTCTCCATTGGCAGCAAATGCCTATGAGCATTGCGCTAAGGTATCGCTAGAGAAGATCTATCGCTCGCGTGATGTGCTGGATATTGAACTAGCCGGTTTCCAAATCATCAGCACCTTACTAGAGTTAATGATAGAAGCTGTGTGTACACCTGAGAAAGCCTACTCCAAACTACTTATCGACAGAGTATCGTCGCAGTACAATATAAAAGCGCCTGTACTCTTTGACAGAATACAGGCGGTATTGGATTATGTATCGGGCATGACAGATGTCTTTGCCCTAGACTTATATCGTAAGATCAATGGCAACAGTCTACCGGCTCTTTAATAGCAGTAAATACATTATTTACACCCGAGGTTAAGCAACAAGCTTCGGGATTGCTATCTACGAAAGATTGGATATGACGAACATATTTATCTTCTAATATTTCATCTACCGCAATCAAGATACCCGTTTCTTCAACCTTACCAAACTCATGATTGATGGCTGTACCAAACATACGCATTGTTGGACTCAATCCCATGTAAGCATTAACCAATGGAGGTATATTATAACCAAGATTACGAATTTCAGAGTTCAATATCTTGTAGTTATCTTTAAATGAATCCTTGCAGAAAAGCGCTTCAAGTTCTCTCTCATCACTTTCAATTACTAAGGGTTCAGTAGGAATAATCAAGTTATCCTTATCAGCAAAGTGCTTCTTCAAGAAATAAAGAATCATATCTCTACCTTGACGATGATAGCTAGGATACATAGTCACCTTACCAAAGAAGTACTTCACATTGGGCATTACCACTGTCAATGCGCCCAAGCCATCCCAAAGATTATCTAAGGCAAAAAGCCCTTTACTACCAGCACGAGACGATTGATATTCGAGTGTAACGAATGAGCGCCCCAGCTCAATTGTAGTTGGCAAGTACTCATTAACAAATTGCTCAGAGAAGTTGAACATATGCGAAGTAGCTAAAATAGGTGCGCCCTTTTTATCATATTTCACATCAGTACCTAGTATATAACGGTAGCCACCAAGTATCTCTTCCGCTTCAGGATTCCAAACAATAAGTTGTTTGTATGCATTTTCCATTGTATCGAATTCGTCGATATCTATGGACATACCGGTTCCTCCACCAGCTGCACGGAAAGCAATTTCACGCAAACGACCAATTTCTCTCATTACATTGGGAGAGTCGTGATGAGTAATAATATAAATATGATTATTACTCTTATTAGTCATTCTCAACCGCTTTTCTTCAGTAAGTTCTGCTTTCAGAATTTCCTTACTAATCGGTGCTATAATTTCTTCCATACTTTTAATATATGTAGTTTTATATGTTGTCTAAGTTACTAGAGTTTATAAACAATGTCTTTCACATATTGCGCCCACTCTGCGGGAGTCTTCGATTTATCGAAGGTTTGCCATGGAATAGGTTTGCCAATAGTAATTGTAGAAGTAGAATGACGATTCTTAAACATTTCATCTACTAGATACAACATGGCTATATTAAACTTTATACCAAGCTTTTTGCAAGCATTAGCCAAATTGTAAAAGAAATCAGAGTTCGATCCTTCAAAATGTATCGGCACAATATCGCGTTGTGCTTGAACACTTTTTACTATAAACGCCTTTTTCCACTCCAAATCCATCACCACTCCTTTTTGTCTACGCGAACATAATCCTGCAGGAAACATAATAAGATGACTATCTGATTTAAAACCAGCCTCCACCATCTTTGGAAAGTCTTTTGATTGCCTACCCGTTTTATTGATAGGAATACAGAGAGGAGCCAAACCTTGAAGATTCATTAGAAGATCATTTACCAAGTACTTCACATTGCCATCATAATGTTTTCCTAGAACATATCCCAATGCCACTCCATCTTGTCCGCCAAGAGGATGGTTAGAGACAAATGTGCAAAGTCCATCTTTCGGAAGATTCTCTTCACCTTTCACTATGACTTTAGCATCAAGAAAACCCATACAGGCTTCTAGAAAATCGACTCCTTTTTTATCCTTTGATTCCAGTAAGAACGGATTAATCTCGTCTTGATGGATTATTTTCTTCAAGTATGATATAAAGAATTTCGGTATAAACTTATAATGCTTCGGAGCTTTCTCGCGGAGTATTTTGTCGATATCTACTATAAATAATGAATCATCAGCCATTTATTCGAAATAAAATGTTAGTGCAAAATTAATCGTTCTTTTTTATAATTCGCAATAATTCAGTAGAAAATGCATTTTGAGGCATTAGAATTGATAAAATTATACACCCAAAAACTATCAAATACATACTGTAATCTATCAAATAACAGTTTTCGGGTGTTTATATGTTAATTTCATTCACATTTACAAAACCCTTTATATATACATTTGCGTTACGTCATAAAAAAGATAGGACTAACTAAATGTTTTTTAATCAACAACACAATCTCGCAATATGAAAAATGCAACTTTCAAACAAGATCTCATTCAAATTCAAAACGAACTTTATCGTTATGCATTAAAGTTAACTTGCAGCAGAGATGAAGCAGATGATTTAGTGCAGGATACCACTTTGAAGGCCCTCGATAATGAAGAGAAGTATACTTCGGGAACAAACTTCAAGGGATGGCTATATACTATAATGTATAATCTATTTATAAACAACTACCGCAAAGTGCTTAGAGAGCAGAGTTATGTAGATCAAACAGAACATCTACATCTACTCAGTGCAGCCAAAACATTAGAGTCAAACAATACCGAAAATGCTTACGACTTGAAAGAAATTCGCAGAATCATCAACTCACTTTCTCAAGAATACAAAGCAGCTTTTGCATTGCATGTATCGGGATTTAAGTATAGAGAAATAGCCGAAAGATTGGATATGCCAATAGGCACTGTAAAGAGTCGCATTTACTTCACCCGCCAGAAACTGCAAAGTGAGCTTAGAGATTTTAGATAACATACATATATATATAAAGATGTGGTCGCATAACAACAATTTATGCGGCCATTTCTTTTTAATACCCATCTTTGCAAACACTCAATATTTATCAAAATCATCTTAAACTCTATCAAATAACAGTTTTAATATCAATAAAAGTGAAATAGTAGTTTATCGCATAATTACATTATACGTAAAATTGCATTATCAATTATTGAGAGATTATAAAACATAGAAATAAATATAAGTATGAAAGGTATAAGTTTTAAGAAAGAACAGAATAGTTTGCAAGGAGATTTTCATCGCTTTGTAGTCAAACTCTTTACGAATCAAAAGATTTCTAGCGACGCTCAGGTAAATACCTCTTTATACACTATTGTAGAGAATCGTCTTTCTACATCAAATGGATTATTCAGCAAGTTGATAAACTTTGTTTGTATCAGCCATTATCAAAATGTGTACAATACACACCAAACAAACTACAGCGATAATGAGTCTTATCAAATTGCAATATATAATAAGGTAAACAATAGATGCATCGCAGATCATTATAATCTAAAAGATATTCGCCAACTGCTTGATACATTACCCGGCGAATATCGCATTACATACACCTTGTATATTTCAGGACTCAATTGTGGGCAAATAGCCAATAAACTCAATTTACCCATCAATACCATAAAAGAAAGAGTAGAGTTTGTACAATTCAAACTTCATCAAAACTAAACCCCAAACAAACGAGAGGTCTCTGATCAAGCATCAGTAAGAGGGACGGAATTTATTTCCGTCTTTTTTATTACCATTATTATTATAATAGGATAACACCAGCTTCTCCATCATCAACAAACTCGTTATCAATGTGCAAAATAACACATGGGCATTATAAAGATATTGCAATCCTAATATTCAATGATAACAATCGAGTTTACAGGCAATTAAAAGAAACAATATTCTATCATTATCAAACAAAAACGATACCCAAAACACCCAAATTCTATCTTTTACTGAGGTATAAATTATCATTTGTTAGTTTTCAACTCTTTTTAAGCGAAATTTCAACCCACACTCCTATATTATAATAAGTATCATTGCATAACGAATAACGCTAATGAATATATTAACAAATTAAATAGCAACTCACATGAAAAGTTTAAGTTTTAGAAAAGACCTTATTGGACTACAAGACGAGCTCCTTAGATTCGCTTATAAACTTACTACTGATAGAGAAGAAGCGAATGATTTACTACAAGAAACCACTTTGAAGGCATTGGACAACGAGGATAAATATATCCCAGATACCAACTTTAAAGGATGGATGTATACAATCATGCGCAACATCTTTATAAACAACTATCGTAAAGTGATGCGCGATCAGACATTTGTTGATCAAACAGATAATTTGTACCATCTCAATCTGCCACAAAACTCAGGTTTTGACAATACAGAAGGTGCATATGATTTAAAAGAGATTCGTAAAATTGTGAGTGCTCTTCCTAAAGAGTATCGCGTGCCATTCTCAATGCATGTTTCGGGATTTAAATATCGCGAGATAGCTGAAAAACTTAACCTACCATTGGGTACAGTAAAAAGTCGAATCTTCTTTACTCGCCAAAAGTTACAAGATGAATTAAAAGATTTCAGATAAAGATAACGTTTTCATAGGTATTAGATTTAAGGTTAAAAAGCATGATTAGTAAAATGACGAGTGGCTGTGAAGTCACTCGTTTTTTTTTATGACTAGCGCCAACAACATGCTTATTATTTTAACACTATAGCTAAAATTCATCACGCTGACAGACATCACAAAAATATATCAACAACAAATATTATATTTCAAACCATCATATTGAAATATAAATTAAATATGCACTCTAGAAAAACAGATAAAAAATAACCCAAAAACTATCAAATAGTGCCATATATTCATCAAAAGAGAGTTTTTCTGTCAAAGAAAGCACGAAAGTCACCTATCAAGCTCTGTTTAAGTCTGTAAAATTGCATCATCAAATAACTCTTACGAAATAACAATTATTTAAATAACAACTGATATGAAAAGCTTAAGTTTTAAAAAAGATTTGATCGACGTTCAAGATGAACTTCTAAGATTTGCCATTAAACTAACTGCCGACCGCGAAGAAGCTCACGATTTGCTTCAAGAAACTTCATTAAAGGCATTAGATAATGAAGAGAAGTATATGCCGGACACTAACTTCAAGGGTTGGATGTATACCATCATGCGCAATATCTTTATAAACAACTACCGCAAAGTAGTGCGCGATCAGACATTTGTTGATCAAACAGACAATCTTTACCACTTAAGTCTTCCTCAAGATTCAGGATTCGATAGCACCGAAGGCTCTTACGACTTGAAAGAGATGAGAAAGATCGTCAACGCATTACCTAAAGAATATCGCGTTCCTTT
>CAMTOV010000020.1 GCA_947074235.1 uncultured Bacteroides sp.
ATATCGTTGTAATATAGATAGTTACAACACGTTTACTGGCAAGGCGTGGTCAGCAAGCGGGCAAAGGCTAGTCAGCAAACACGCAAGTACTCCCTACAATAACAACCTTTAATTATTATATCATGAAGAAGAAACTCACACTACTTTTCCTTTTATTTATTGTTATAGCAACGAGCTTCGCACAGCAAGGATACAAGAATCCGGTTATCCCCGGTTTTTATCCCGACCCTAGTGTATGCCGTGTGGGCGATGATTATTATCTGGTGAACAGCACGTTTCACTTCTTCCCCGGTGTGCCGGTTTTTCATAGCAAAGACTTGGTGAATTGGGAGCAGATAGGCAACTGTCTCACCCGTGAGTCGCAACTAAAACTTACCGATACTAATCCATCGGGGGGTATCTATGCGCCAACTATCCGCTATCACGACGGACTGTTTTATATGATCACAACCAATGTATCGGACAAAGGCAACTTCTATGTTTATACCGATGATCCAAGTGGCGAGTGGTCTGAACCAGTGTGGTTGGAACAAGGCGGTATCGACCCATCACTCTATTTCGAAGATGGTAAATGCTATTTTAGTTCTATACCAGGCGAAGGCATATCGCTTTGCGAGATTGATATAAAGACAGGGAAACAGCTTACTCCGACTCGCAAAATATGGAACGGAACAGGGGGGAGATATCCCGAAGGGCCACATATTTATAAGAAAGATGGTTGGTATTATCTGTTGATTGCTGAAGGTGGTACTGAGTATGGACACAAAATAACCATTGCACGTAGCGAAAATATTTATGGCCCATACGAAAGCAACCCGGCCAACCCCATCATGACACACATCAATATGAATGCACAAAGCAACCCTATTCAAGGTATCGGTCATGCCGATTTTGTGCAAGCTCCCGATGGTAGTTGGTGGACAGTATGTTTGGGCTTCCGTCCACAATCGTATCTGCACCACATGCTAGGTCGCGAAACGTTTCTTGCCCCTATGACTTGGGAGAAAAATGCTTGGCCGGTCATCAATGGTAACGGTACTATCAACCTCGATATGGATTGCAAAACATTGCCACTAGTGCCAGTTGCACCCAAACCAGTAGGCACTGCATTCAACACTAAAAAGATGGGATTGGAGTGGAACTACTTGTTCAATCCACACATGGAGAACTACTCACTCATCAATCGTCCCGGCTATTTGAGCTTAAAGGGTACCAACATTGGTCTCGACGGATGGGGTAGCCCTACGTTCATTGGTCGCCGCCAGCAACACATCCATTGCGAAGCTACTACTGCACTAGAACTAAACAACTGTGCCGTAGGAGAAGAGGGTGGTTTGACAGTATACATGACTCACGCCTACCACTACGATTTGATGGTAAAACAACTAGCTGATAACAAACAAGCAGTAACGCTTTACTATCGTTTAGGCAACATGGGCCACACCGAGAAAACAGTAGTTATTCCTAATGGCAAGGTGTATTTGAGGGTGGTTGCAGAGAATGACTACTATAACTTCTATTACTCAACCAACAATAAAGAGTATACATTCCTCGAAAAGATGGACGTACGCTTCCTTAGTAGCGAAACTGCCGGAGGTTTCACCGGTGTTTACTTTGGACTATTTGCAGCAGCACCAGCAGAACAAAAGGGTAGTGTAGACTTTGAGTGGTTCGATTATAAAGAACTTGCAGATAAGAATTAAACTATTTAAAAGTACGTTTAAAACTTAATCATTTTAGGTTGTAAAATGATTGATTTAAGAGTCAAAACTTAAACAATTAATAGCATTAAATGATATAAATAAAAAGCTGAGTATTGATATTGACAATCTATACTCAGCTTTTCTATTATTTAATAAGAAGCAGTGGCAGAAATTCCGGCAGCTTTTAGTCTCTCTAAAATTCCATCCAGCTCTTCATGAGTAGCTTTTACTAGCTCTTGTCCCGGAGTATCACGATCTATAGTATAAATCATTACCTGACTAGGAGCGATATATTTCACCGCTTCGAGCCATGGTTCTACAAAAGCGTTAGAAGTATTACTCACATCTTTCCCTTCGAATGTGCCATTCATAAACATGGTTTGCACAATGCAATGACCTTTGAACAGCTTCATCAATTCTATAACACTTCGCACATCATATTTACCGGTAGGACGATCTACAGTTTCTATATAATCTTGATTAATAGTATCGAGCTTCACAATGTTATTGTCTACCTTATAAAGTGCTTCAAACACCTGTGGACGATCGAGCATCGTGCCATTGGTAAGCACACTTACTTTAGCGTTAGGAAAGAACTCATCGCGCAAATCAAGCGTATCGTCTATAATCTGAGCAAAGTGAGGATGTGCCGTAGGTTCTCCATTGCCTGCAAAGGTCAACACATCGGGAGCAGGACCATTTATCTTCATCTCTTCAAGCTTAGCACGCAGCGCATCTTTTACCTCTTCACGAGTAGGAAGTTTTTGTTTAGGGCGACGATCTTTATTAAGTCCGCACTCACAATACACACAGTCGAACGAACAAAACTTACCATCGGCTGGCAATAGATTGATGCCCAATGATACACCCAAACGACGCGAATGCACCGGCCCAAAAATAGGAGAAGGATAAATTACAGTCATAACATTAATGCGTTAAAATGTAAAGCAAACTTAGATAAAAACTATGATTTATAATGCAAAAGACAATCTTTATTTATTCAAGGATAATCTTTTATACATAACACAACGAATAAAAAAGAGATTTCAAGAAGTACAAAAAAAGCCCTCCGACTTGGAAGGGCTTAATATTCTGTTTTAAAGTGCAGTATAAAGGGACTTGCCATTAAGTGCACTATAATATACTGCAAATATCAGTATATTTACTCATTAAAACAAATCTTTCTATTAAAAGTTCAAACCGGTACATTTTCTAATGATATCATTCACGCAATCAGTTCTTCTTCCATCAGATAAGATTTGTTGTAACTGACAGTCAAAATCATGTAGTCGATTTCTTGATATAAAACCAAGAAAATGTCTAATCACAAGCATCACGCCAGCTAGCTTATTTTTATTATCAATCATATTGCCGGCAGGCCCGTTTTTTATAGCTTTAGGAATATTCAAATCAAATAATACATTGCCATGTGCACAAGAATTTCTTATCAAAAGAAGTGCTTCAAGATTATTCTCAAAAGAGTTAGTAGAGTTATAGCCATAATGTTTGGCTATTGCTCTTTTTAATTCATCATTTCTTAAATTCTTATAGAGCCTTATAATTGCACCAAATGTCATAAACTCAAGCGTTTTCCAAGCAGGAGCATATTTGTCATTTGGATGATTTTTGTGATGATTTTTAACAACCGGTATTTCCTTAAACTTTTCTGTATAAACATATGAGTTGAATCTATCAGAATAGCTAGTTGAAACCACTGTTTTATCTTTAAACCAGATAGGGTTGTTAATATATCTATTTGATATCGTATATATCAGATAGGTTCTTATATTTATCTCTATTCTACTAATAAATCTGTATAACATACTCCTTAAATCGACATCAAAATAATAAAGTGCTACCACATCTTCAAATAATGTATTAGGTCTGTATTCATGTGTCCTATTTATTTTATTAGGATAAGTTCTTTCAAATGGAAAACAGTAAAACCCAGTCTAAAATATCCTATGTCCAATAAATTCTCTTTCGATTTTTCTTCGTTTGTGAATAGTATACCACGAGATTTCATTTTCTTTATTTGCTATTCAATAGTAGTAGAAGTTTTCATCGTATAATATTTTTGGCAAACTTAGATAAAATCTGTGATTTAAAAGCATAACCATGTTAAAATTAATCATCACTGATAGTTGATAATATCGCCAAAATTAAAACTTCACACGAAGCAGCATTTGTACATCAGCTTTTCTGTTGCTGGCTATTAAATCACTACCCGAACCTATTGTTTTGCGATCGCGATAGATGGTTTGTCCCATCTTAATCATCGCCATCCAATGACGGTTTAAATCATAACGAACATATGCCATCCACCGAAATCCTTCGCCTTGAAAGGCGGGTGTGTAGAAAGCATACAACATTTGTCGCTCGTTAATGTAAACACGAGAATCATAATCGTCAGTATTAAAGTAACTGGCTTGAACTTGTAGATTCAACGGAAACCACGGTAGTTTATAACTCACCGATTGAGTCAGGTGATATCCGTTGCTCCAACCATTACTTTCAAAACCAAACAGGTTGAAATCGACAGTTGTACGCATGGTTAACAGTCCGTTGGGCAAATAGTTCAACCTATAGCGCCAGCGGTGTTGATAAGTGGGATATATCTGTTCGCCTTGTGTACCAGAAATGTCACGTTCTTTCTTTTTAAAACGATAAGAGAAGTCCATGTTGATAGGTTGGTTGGGATTGAAACTGGCACGTATATTGGTATCGATGCCTTGCGAGGATTTACTAATGCGATACTTCCACCACGGAAAAGAAAAGAAATCGACTGAAGCAAAGAAATTCCAATATTTGAATGGTGAAAACTCTCCAGCTATGTACCATCCATTTTCATTTTGAACACCACTACTCTCCGAAAATGAATTAGCGTACATTGCCCAATAGTCGTGTGCATAATATCGATGAACTAACATCAAACGATAGTTTTGCGAGAATTCATAATGCAGTTGATTGATAGCAGCCAATCCACTCGTTCCTTTGGCCACCTCACCAGAAAGAAAGAAATGTTGATAACGCCAAGCATAATCTAAACCTACATTATAGAACTTATCTCCATGAATATTATGTTTGCGATATCCCGTTAAATTCGGTTGATAACTTCTGTTCATAAAGTAATAAATACCCGTTACACCTAGCTGTAGTTGATTAAATCTGCCTTGTACGTTTCCACCAATCAACTGTATAGTAGCAGCATCTCGTTTCAAACTCTCCTTATCAGTTCTATGCAATCCCGATTTATAAATAGAGGTCAATTCTCTCTGTTCATTTACTTCACCTTCCACACTTCGGTTTGAATAAAAAGCAGATACATCAATTTGTTTACTTATAGTAATGGTAGAAGCTACTCCACGAAAATAGTTATACTCATCGGTAGAGGAATGTTTGCGAATGCCAGGTCGAGTATTGAACGTTGTTGATAAACTACTGGTCTTTCCCATAGAAAACCCAGAGTTCATAACTAGTCCTTGTCCGAAGCTCATTTGATAGTTACCAACAGCTAAAGTTTTCAACCGACCTATGTTTTGTATTAACAAGTAATACGAATAGAAATCATAACCCTTTTTATTGTATAATGCACCAAATGGTTCACCTGCATCTTTCTCGCCAACCAAGCCAAAATATATTCTGTTTGAGAAACTTAGCGAATACCGCAGCGAATGATAAACTG
Organism: uncultured Bacteroides sp.; assembly: GCA_947074235.1. Lineage (GTDB taxonomy): Bacteria > Bacteroidota > Bacteroidia > Bacteroidales > Bacteroidaceae > Bacteroides. Next base: position 5,389 of record CAMTOV010000020.1, read on the forward strand.
GTGGACCAAGATATTTATCTTCATATCCTTTGCGACGATAGAGTGGAATATCAAATCGAGTTATTAACTCATTTCGGTTAGTTTTCAACAACTGTTTTAGGTTGATATTAGTAGACTTATCAACAGGTTTTGAACATACAAAAGGTTTCAAATAATCGATGGTTTTCTTATCTAGATCTTCAATCAACATTAACTCAGAAGTTGTTTTCATTTCACCATGTATGTATATGTATGCTAGTATATTCTCAATTTGAATAGGAGAGAGGAAAGGAAACTTCATTAAGTCTTCTTTCACAGCAATATTCAAGTTCAAAGGTTGTTCAATTTGTTGATAAAGTTCTTCAATAGTATTGCTCCAATCTATATTTTCTTCATCGTAGTTATTAACAGAGATATCCTCCATTATATCTTCTATAGTATTTGTGAGAGGGTTTTGAGCGTTATTAACAAGCGTTATCAACAAGAGGTTAATAACGAATAATCCTCTTAAATAAATCAATTTTGTCATGTAGTTTTGTCGAAATAAGCCACCGAAGTTACTTTAAATAGGTTAACGAACAAAGCCAAAAGTAACATTATATGAAATATCTCGTTATTTTTGTAAGGTGAAGCAGTGGAAGTACATATTGCCAGTTATAGTTTCTTGTCTATGCTACAGTCAGTTATGCAAGGCACAAGAGCGTATAGATACAGGAAAACAAATTCTTGTTCCGTTGTGTATATACAAAGGAGATACCATTCCTATTGTAAAATTACCACCTGTTTATATCTTCAAACCACTTACATTTAAAAACAAAAAAGAACGTGATGCTTATTATCGCATGGTACGCAACGTGAAAAAGGTATATCCCATATCGAGAGAAATAAACCGTGTTATTATCGAAACGTATGAATACTTGCAAACGCTACCCAACGAGAAGGCTCGACAAAGACATATTAAAGCGGTGGAAAAGGGATTGAAAGATCAATATACTGCACAGATGAAGAAGTTATCATTCAATCAAGGAAAGTTGTTGATAAAGTTAGTAGATAGACAAAGCAATCAATCATCATACGAATTGGTGAAAGCATTTATGGGGCCATTCAAAGCGGGCTTCTATCAAACATTTGCTGCTCTTTTTGGTGCCAGTCTTAAAAAAGAATATGATCCGACGGGAGAAGATCAACTCACCGAACGAATCATATTATTATACGAAAGCGGACAGTTATAAACAAGAGTTATTAACCATGTAGTTGGTTAAACAAATCCCATATAACAATACCCGATGTTACTGAAACATTCAACGAATGCTTTGTGCCAAATTGAGGAATCTCAATACAACCATCCGAATGGTCAATCACCTCTTGCTGAACACCTTTCACTTCATTTCCCAATACTACTGCATATTTTTTTGATTTGTCTAGAGACAGTTCATTGAGCATAACACTCCCTTCACATTGCTCAATAGAGTAGACAATATATCCTTCCGATTTCAAGTTATCAACAGCCTCAACCGTATTGTTAATATACTTCCAATCTACCGTATCTTCAGCTCCCAAAGCCGTTTTATGTATCTCTGCATGGGGTGGGGTAGCAGTTATTCCACATAGGTATATACACTCTACACGAAAAGCATCGGATGTGCGAAACACCGATCCTATATTGTGTAAACTACGTATATTGTCAAGTACAACAATCAATGAAATCTTGTCCGAAGACTTAAATTCATCCACTGTCATTCTATTTAATTCATTGATTTTGAACTTTCTCATGATTTGTTTGTTATAAATGAAAATAGTTATGGCAAAGGTAGCGGTTTTCTGTTAACACCCCTGTTAAGAACCGTTGAAAACTTGTCAATATCTTGAGAAAAGATTTTTAAAAATTGTTCTTGCATTATTCATTACTATTGTGGTATAAGAAATGATAATGAACAAAGCAAATTTTAATCTTTCGAGTTTCTGTGTACTATTCAACATATTTTTAAGCACTTTCCACCCTGTTTATAAGCTAAAGTTTTTAACTTTGTCCGTTATTAACACAATGTTAATAGCATGTGATAGATGGCTTATTATCAAATGATAATCTATTTTTGCTTCGTTCATAACCTCTGAATAACTAAGAATGATATATTAATAACTTCTTATGCAAGAAATACGATATTTATTTGCTAACACTATTAACCGACCATTATCACTAACATAGATTTATTTTTAAAAGAAGGAAAGAAATAAAATTATTATGAATGAACTAATAACGGCTATTGATAAACTGAAAAAGGAAAAGAATGCAGTTATCTTGGCACATTACTACACCGAAGGAGAAATACAAGATATAGCAGACTTTGTGGGCGACAGTTTGGCTTTGGCTCAATGGGCAGCCAAAACGGATGCTGATGTAATTGTGATGTGTGGCGTGCACTTCATGGGCGAAACTACAAAGATTATTTGTCCAGACAAAAAAGTATTGGTTCCAGATATGAACGCCGGTTGTTCATTGGCCGATAGTTGTCCTGCTGATAAGTTTGCTGAATTTGTTGCGAGCCACCCCGATCATACAGTGATTTCGTATGTCAATACTACAGCAGCTGTAAAAGCTGTGACTGATGTGGTAGTCACCTCAACTAATGCACGTCAGATTGTAGAAAGCTTTCCTGCTGATGAAAAGATAATCTTTGGGCCAGACCGTAACTTAGGAAATTATATAAATTCAATCACGGGCCGCAAAATGATTTTGTGGGATGGCGCTTGTCATGTGCACGAGCAGTTTTCTGTTGAAAAGATTGTTGAATTAAAAAAAGCTCACCCTGATGCTTTAGTTTTAGCTCACCCCGAATGTAAGAGTACGATTCTTGCTTTGGCCGATGTGGTAGGTTCAACAGCTGCTCTGCTCAAAGCAGCCATCAAGAGTGATAATAAAGAGTTTATTGTTGCTACCGAATCGGGTATCTTGCATGAGATGCAAAAACAATGCCCCGAAAAGACCTTTATTCCTGCTCCTCCCAACGATAGCACTTGTGCTTGCAATGAGTGTAGCTTTATGCGATTGAATACGTTAGAGAAGCTCTATAACTGCTTAAATGATGAGACACCGGAAATATTGGTAGACGAAGAGGTTTCCGGTAAAGCAATCAAATCAATCAAACGTATGTTGGATATATCAGAACAACTGGGATTGTAAAATACCACATTGTCTTTACTTTGTTTATAAAAATGGCATTATGACTTTTTATTGAGTTATAATGCCATTTTTTTTAGCTTTTTGCTAGGATGGTATCGGAATAAATGTAATTTTGCAAATACACGTTCACAATATATAGCTATGAAATTTAAACTTCAATTTGACCAATTTTCTAAGCAAGCACTCCAAACCTTGCATAGATATCGTGCGGTGATGTTTAGTCCTACCTATTTCAGCTTCTAACAAAGCTGTTTTTACTTTATCGCAAACTTTTGTAAGGATAATCATGAAACAGCTGGTGTGCTGATTTTAAATCTTTATCAATTAATAGGACATTAATAAACTTACATTATGGACAATAAACCTTCCATAACTGAAGTGCTTGAATGGGTGCTTGAGTTATACAATACGTGTGAACAAAACATTACTGACGAAGAGCGTAAAGAACAACATAAGTATGCCGTTATGGTGCAGCGACCACAAGATAAGAAGTTCCTGGTGAAAATGCTGGATGAGTCGTCGCAAATACGTGATCAGAAGAAATTAGCAAAGCGTATCAAGACTTTGATTGATCGTTATGGTGTACCTGAATTCCTAAATAAGCAAGATGCATTTCTTTTCAAGATGTATCAATCATTTGGTCATCATTTCGATTTTATAGCCATTCCTATTATTAAGAAACGTTTGCGCATGGATACCTCAAAAGTGATATTGAATGAGGAACGTCCTAAGCTAACCAAACATCTATCCAATCGATTTAAACAAAAGATAGGTCAGAATGTAAATCTATTAGGCGAAGTAGTATTGGGAAATAACGAAGCCGATAATCGTTATCAACATTACTTAGAAGCACTAGAAGCTCCAGATATTAACTATATTTCCGTGAAGATTTCAGGGATATATGCACAAACGCATGCGCTCAACTATGAAGAGAGTTTCCCGGAGTTGGTGCGTCGTATGAGTGAATTATATCAACGAGCTATCGATTTCCCCTATGTAGATGAAAATGGTAACAAACGAGCTAAGTTTGTCAACCTCGATATGGAAGAGTATAAAGATACTCACTTCACATTGCGTTTATTTAAAACCGTATTGAGCAAACCAGAATTTAAAAATTATTCGGCCGGTATTGTTGTTCAAAGTTACCTACCCGACGCTTACGACTTTCAAACCGAATTGCTAGAGTTTGCGAAAGAGCGAGTTAAAAACGGAGGTGCTCCTATAAAAATGCGCTTAGTAAAAGGCTGTAACCTTGAAATGGAAACGGTAATATCATCTTTGCGTGGATGGCCCAATCCAATACGAAGTTCTAAAACCGAAGTGGATGCTAACTACCTGCATATTCTAGAGCGAGCTTTACTTCCCGAAAATGCGAAAGTTCTTCATATAGGTGTGGCTTCTCACAACCTATTCACCATTGCATATGCCTATTTGTTGAGTAAGAAATTGGGTAGTTCGGACTATATGACCTTTGAGATGCTCGAAGGAATGGCCGATCATGTATGGAGAGCACAATCACAACTGGGCAATCACGTCATCTTATATGCTCCTGTGGTAAAAGATGAACACTTCTTGAATGCTGTTTCATATCTAGTGCGCAGAATGGATGAAAATACAGCACCCGATAACTTCCTCACTCACTCATTCAATTTAAAACCCGATACAGATACGTGGAAGTTCTTGCAAAATCAGTTTGAAGATGCTTATAATATGAAAGATCATCTTTCTCATCAATCTGTTCGTACTCAAAATCGTTTGAAACCCTACGAACCACAAGCACCCACAGATGTGATGTTTAATGAACCAGATACCGATTTTGATTTACCAAACAATCAAGAATGGGTGCGTTCTATTAATAAAAAATGGAAGAAAAGTGCCGATGATAAAGTAGATATAATACCTGTGCAAATAGGAAGTGAAACGGTAGTAAACGAAGTTCGCCATAAATACTTTGACCGTTGTCAGGAAGATAAAGTGTGTATTTGTGAAATGTCGCAAGCTAATTCCGAACAGGTAAAGCAAATCATCGAAATAGCAGAAGAAGATAAAGGAGGATGGCGACAAACGACACTCGAAGAACGTCATAAAATTATGTTTGATGCTGCCAATCATTTGGCCGATATGCGTGGCGATTTAATTGGTTGTATGTGTGCTATCACCGGCAAAACAGTTGTTGAGGGTGATGTGGAAGTATCAGAAGCGGTAGACTATGCACGCTTTTATACTACAACCATGAAAGAGTTTGCTCAACTTTCGGATGTTGATATTACCGCTAAAGGTACTATTCTTGTTATTTCTCCATGGAATTTTCCATGTGCTATTCCGGTAGGTGGTGTTGTAGCAGCATTGGCTGGTGGTAACACAGTGATATTAAAACCAGCTACCGTAGCGGCACCCGTTGCTTGGATGTTTGCCAAAGCATTCTGGGATGCCGGTGTACCCAAAGAGGCATTGCAAGTTATTATTACCGATCGTCAAGCGTTGAAAGAGCTAACTATCAATCCTGCTATCAATCATATCATCTTAACCGGTGGTACGGATACTGCACAAAGCATTGCTCGTTCCAATCCATCAACTCCGCTTTCAGCCGAAACGGGAGGTAAGAATACCATTATCTTAACGGCTTCGGGCGATAGAGATCACGCCATAATGAACATTGTAGCTTCCGCTTTTGGCAATGCCGGGCAAAAATGTTCTGCTTGTTCACTGCTATTGGTTGAACGCTCTATATACGAAGATAAAGACTTCCAAAATAAGTTGAAAGATGCCGCTACCAGCATGAAAGTGGGTAGTGTTTGGAATAGTGGAAATATAGTAGGCCCGATGATAACCAACAAAAATGATAAGTTGCTACAAGCATTCGAATTGGAAAAAGGAGAATCTTGGTTGGTTCCTCCTCGCTTTATTGATGAGGCAAAATACATTCTTGCTCCAACCATTAAATGGGGAGTAAAACCAGGTAATTTCTCTTTCGATACCGAGTTGTTTGGCCCACTATTGAGTGTGGCTTGTATCGAAAATTTAGAAGAAGGAATCGCTTGGGTTAATGGCCTAGATTATGGACTTACATCCGGTTTGCAGAGTTTGGATGAAAGCGAACAAAAGCTTTGGAAAAACAGCATTGAAGCCGGTAATCTTTATATCAATCGTAGCATCACCGGAGCTATTGTAAATCGTCAACCATTTGGTGGTATGAAGCTATCAGCCTTTGGTGGTGGTGTCAAAGCTGGTGGGCCTAACTATTGTTCTTGCTTTGTAAATATCACCGATAAGGGAGGCAGTAATACAGACTATAAAGAGAGTTATGCCAAAGCATATGAAAAAGAGTTTGCTCATCCGCGAGATATCAATAAACTTTATGGAGAACAAAATTTATTCCGCTATTTACCTTTAAAGAGTATGGCTTTGCGTTTATTCCCTTCAGATACCAACGAACAAGTTCAAATGATTGCTTTGGCTGCCAAAATATGTGATACACCATTAGTTATCAGCTTTGACCCAAGTGATGATCGTACAGCCTCTTTATCTTCTTTAGGTTGTACACTCAAAAAAGAAACATTGCCATTGTTTATCTCTTCCATGAAAAACTATGAACGTATACGTACTTGTAGTTCCAATATACCTATGGAGATGTACGAAGAAGCTGCTCGTGTGAATAAATATATTGCCACAGCGCCTCCTGTTAAGAGTGGTCGTGTAGAGCTAATTCATTACATAAAAGAGCAAAGCATCTCGTTTGAGTATCACCGTTATGGTAGTATTACCGAGATACCTGGGGTAGAGTAATAGATTTATTAACCAATAAACAAAGGCTACTAATTCAATTATGAGTTAGTAGCCTTTATTTTCGAACTGATGGATGATAACTTCTTTTCAAATAATGATTTGATAATAGGTTTTTCAAGAAGTTTCCATGATATAATTGCCATTAATGTGGTGATAAACAGTGCACCAAAAAATGAAAGATAAATATTATATTGAGTTATGTTGTAATAAATAAAAACCTGAAGAATAGGAAAATGGAATAAATACATGCCATAAGATATATTGTCATATCGTCTTAAGAAAAAGAAATACTTCAGTATATATGCCGAGCCAATTATTACCACAGCAAACGAAAAAGGTTCTAATTTGTTGAAATAGACATTATAATAAGCTAAAGCATAACAAGCTATACCTATAGGTAGTATATATTTCAAGTATTTAATGAAGTAATCAAAATATAGTAATATTAGTGTTCCAGAATAGAAATAAATAAATTGTCCACCAACTTGCTTACGGAGCAATAAATACAACCCATTTTGAGTTTGATTATATAGTTCAGTGAATAACCAATCATAGAAAATCGAAAATAATAAAACAGCTATTATAACATACAGTTTGTTAAATCTTTTCATAAAGAAAAATACAATAGGAACGCTGACATAAAACATAACCTCCACCTTCATAGTCCATAAAGCTCCATTGACAGCCTCTATTGGATTGGTTTCAAATACACCAGGTAATGTAGGTTGAAGGAAATTCATAAAACCTAAATTGCATATTAGATACTTATAAGTTTCTGATGATGTGAAATATTGCGTAAAGTTTAAATCGGAAACTATTACACCAAGTATAAAACATAAAACAACAATCAAAATATAAGGAGGAAGAATTCGTTTAGCTCTTTTTCTAATATATATATTGATATTATCATTTCTACAAAATGTATAGAAGACAAGAAAACCACTAATAATAAAAAAAGCACGAATACGAATCAGTCCAGATATACACCACCAAGGTTTATCAATATCATTAAGATCGAAAAAATGGCTGATAAATACCGATAGCATTAAGAAATAACGTAAAAAATCAAACGCATTTTCTTTCTTTAAAAGTTCCTTTGATCTATCACTTAATAAAGGAATCATCTGATAAACATGATTTTAGTAATAATACCTTCTTTACCCTCTTTATTTGCAGCTATTACAAAATAGACACCTGATGCCACTCTATTGCCTTGCATATTACGACCATTCCATGTAAACTGTCCACCAATTGAAGAACCTTCGTATATAAGTTTACCACTGACATTGGTAATTTTTATATCACTATCTGTCATTAATCCTGTTACAGTTATCAATCCACTATAATTGGGATGCACAGGATTAGGGTAAGCATATACATTATCATCATCAAAACTGGTTTCACCTGCAGTAACTTCACTTTGATAAGAAACCAATCCTTTCATAGTGCCAATAAATATTTTACCATTTTTAGGATGTATAGCAATTGAGCTAATACTATTCGAAGGCAGCGGACTATTCTCTTCGGTAAAATGTTGAATGGTTTCTAAACCGTCTGGACTTAATAAGTAAATGCCATTTGTTTCTGTACCTATCCATTTTCTATTACCACCATCAATAGCTATTGCATTAATTTGTTGGCCATCCAATAGGAAATCTGCCAAACTAGTTCCATCATTTCTAGGCACTTTTATTTGCGTACAATAATAATCATTATTAAAAAACCTTGTAGTATTATTTAATACGATAGGTCCTTGATTTGTACCTACCCAAATTGCTCCGTTTTGATCTTCAACAAAGCAATTTATACCTTTGTGATTTAGTGTAGTACCATCTTGATTCTTAAAATCCTTTACGAACTTATGTTGATCATCAGATGTATTTTCAATAGTTCCATTATAATTCAAGCAGAATATACCATAATCAGATGGATAAGAAGAAATAGCCCAAAAGTTTCCTCTTTTATCAAAAAGCGTGGATTTAAATATTGTTGGATTATTAAGACTCGAATAATCCATTGAGTGCCATGTATTATCAGCTTTCAATACTTGAATAGGATTATTAGGACTAGCACATACCATCCATAGGTTGTTATTGTTATCGTAACTTTGTCCATTTACTCTAACATATTGATATCGTGAAGATTCGTTTGGTAGTGCACTTTCTAGCGTACTATTATCTAATGAATATAGGTTAACAAACTTACCATCATAAAATTCATATAAACCCTGCCCAAAAGAGGTAGCAAAATGACGTTTTTCATCTCTAGGGTCTTGTATTATATCTGTTATATTTTGATATGGTAAATTAGTAGATTCAGCAATACCATCTTCTTCAAAACTAGTCCAATTATTACTCTCTAAAACCATAATTGTGCCTTTTCGTACATTTCTACTACTAGTTTGCCCACCTGCAATCAGAAGTTTATCTCCGGCTAATGTTATGTAAAAATTATAGTTTCTCTTCGGACTATTTGGAATAATAGAAGAAACATTCATAGTAATAGACTTATCTGTATCGCTAATTTTAAAACCACTCAAACCATTATCACCTCTGGCTGCCCAATATACACCATTCTCATAGCCAATATTGTTGATACCAAGCCCCGGTTCCATATAATGATTATTGTTGATATCATTAAATATAACCAATGCACCTGAAGTGCCCGCAATCAATCTATCATCAAAAGCATTCATGTAGTTGTAATTACCTGCAATGAGTAGTTGATTACTGTAATTTTCCTTGTTAATAAGTAATATACCCCAACCGTATGATTTTCCTATTAATTCATTCTTAAATACTGATAATGATTGATATACAGTATCAGAAACCTTCTTCCAGTTATTAACATCCAATAGATTATCGGTTAATAGTGCTGTGAATAACCCATCGTTTGTAGCGGCATAAATCTGATTATCCATAATGGTAGTACTATTTACTACTCTATTCAAAAAGTAGGTATTACGAATCTCTTTTCTTTTCAAATTGATAACAATAATACCAAAAGAAGTTGCTAAATAAGCATTATCTCCCTCAAACATAATAGAGTTTACCGTCTTATCCTGAGTCATATTTTTCTCTTTATAATCGGGCAGATTATAAACATCCTCATCATTTACTAACAGGTCGATATTGTAGTTTGAATAGATAATAACTAATGTTTTATTGCTTTTCTGATAACCGATATTGGTTATTTCTGTATCGCTAAGAGGTTGATTTTTCCAGTAGCATTGCACACTTTCATCTTCTTTATCATACGAATACAATCCACCATTACCTACAGCATAGATTAGATTTCCAGCAGGTTCAACCAATGTAGCGTTGTGGTAAGATAAATAGCTTTGCCAACTTCCAATGGCATGTTGTGCATGGAGGTAAATGAATAGATTGATAAATAGAAATAGAGCTGCGCAACTTATTTTCTTCATATATTACTTGCTGTTAATAAATGGCTATTATAAAATGTAGAGACACGTTTTTCATTGATTATAAACCCTTGTGAAGTATATAATCAATGAAAGCGTGTCTACTATAATAACTTGTTTATAACTTGTTTATTGTATGGAATTCAGGAATTTGCATAGTTTATGAACTGCTCTAGAACGATGGCTTATTTGGTTTTTCACCTCATCACCTAGTTCGGCAAATGTTTGTTCATAACCTTCGGGTATAAAGATAGGATCGTATCCAAATCCGGTAGTTCCACGCTTGTCTTCAATAATTCTACCTGTTACAATTCCTTCAAACAGATACTCCTTTCCATCTAGTATCATTGCCACTACCGTTCTAAACTGTGCCTTTCTATTGTTAATACCTTCCAGATTAGCAATAAGCTTCTTCATATTTGCTTCCGAATCATGACCATCACCACCGGCATATCGAGCAGAGTAAACACCTGGAGCACCATTCAATGCCTCAACCTCTAGTCCGGTATCATCAGCAAAACAGTCTACGCCATATTTTTCATAGATATAGCGAGCTTTGAGCAAAGCATTACCTTCGAGTGTATCAGCCGTTTCGGGTATATCGTCATAGCAATTGATGTCTTTTAAGCTTAATAACTCTATTTTATCACCTAAAATAGCCGATACTTCACTTAGCTTATGCGCATTGTTGGTAGCAAATACAAGTTTCTTTCTCATATCTTGTTTATTATTGAATGAATATAATTGCAAAAATAAAAAAATCCTCCCTAACTCATTAAGGAGGATTCTTCAAAATATCTTATAAGATAAAGAATTTATTTCACTTTGATGCGGTCGAAACCTTCGCCATAAACACCAATAACCGAGCTTTGCGATATAAAGGCATTTGGATCGATATCTTTCACCAATCGGAAAATATCTACAGATTGGCGTTTGTAGGCCAATACCACCAATACTTTTACCGGTTGCTTACTATATCCACCAGTTGCATCTAGCACTGTAACACCACGTTTTGTATCACTAATGATTCTTTCGGCAATCTGTTCATAATCTTTTGAGAATATAAAAAACTGAACCGATTGGCGAGCGCTGTTTACAATATAATCTAGCACAAAGCCAATAACAAATAGAGTTACAAAACCAAATATCACACGACGCCAGTCTTGGAAGATGAAGTAACAAGAGGTGATGATTACCACATCACAAATCATAATCATACGACCTAGCGTGATATCACGATACTTATTTACAATGGCTGCAATGATATCTGTACCACCCGTACTACCATTACAATTGAATACCACACCAAGCCCCACACCACACATAGTAGCTCCGATGAGGCAAGCCATAAAATCTTGTCCTTCACCTACCAGTAGTGGTGCTACACCATCAGGTCCATTCACTACTTTTTGTAAGAACCAGAGCAAGAAAGTAAGCATAAATATGGCATAGCCCGTCTTAATACTAAATCGAGGTCCTAGAATCTTAATAGCAAAAGCCATCAAGAAAGCGTTGATTATAAAATAAGAATATTGTAAAGGAAAACCGGTTGAGTAATAAATAATCGCCCCAATACCGGTTGTTCCTCCAGTTGTAATTTGGTAGGGTAGTAAGAATGCCGCCCATCCCAATGAATATAAAAATAGTCCGAAAGTGATGAAAACATAATCTCTCACCTCTCTCATCATTTCGGCTCTTGTCGGTTTTTGTAGGTTAAGCTTTTTAGCCATTAAAGTACGATGTTTACAATCTTTTTAGGTACAATGATAATTTTCTTCGGTGTCTTTCCTTCTATCCATTTCAAGGCACGCTCGTCAGATAGTACAGTTGATTGAATTTCCTCGTTGTTGGCTTCGGCTGCAAACTCCATCGTAAAGCGAGCCTTACCGTTGAAAGAGATGGTGTAGTTCACCGAGTCTTCTTTCAGATGCTCTTCGTTGTGCGTTGGCCATACTGCATCACATACCGTTGTAGCATGTCCTAGCTTGTGCCATAGCTCTTCGCACACGTGAGGTGCAAATGGAGCTAACACCACTACCACTTGTTCCAAAATCTCTTTTTTGTTGCATTTCAACGTAAACAACTCATTCACGCAAATCATAAACGCACTCACCGATGTGTTGTATGAGAATTGTTCAATATCGCTCGTTACCTTTTTGATAAGCTTGTGAAGTGATTTAAGTTCCTCTTTCGATGCAACCTCTTCATTTACGATGTATTGTCCTTCGCGATTGTAGAATAGCGACCAGAACTTACGGATAAAGCGATGTACACCATCAATACCGTTTGTGTCCCATGGTTTAGATTGCTCCAATGGGCCGAGGAACATTTCGTACATACGAAGCGTATCCGCACCATATTTCTCCACAATCATATCTGGGTTCACTACGTTGAACATCGATTTACTCATCTTCTCTACCGCCCATCCACAGATGTACTTGCCATCTTCAAGAATAAATTCTGCAGTAGCATATTCAGGTCTCCATGCTTTGAATGCCTCTACGTCGAGCACATCGTTCGATACGATGTTTACATCCACATGCAGTTGTGTAGTTTCGTATTCATGCTTCAAGTGTAGCGATACAAAAGTGTTGGTATCTTTGATACGATACACAAAGTTGCTACGACCTTGAATCATCCCTTGGTTCACCAATTTTTGGAATGGCTCTTCTACTACCGATACATTGATATCGTGAAGGAACTTATTCCAGTATCGAGAGTAGATAAGGTGACCGGTAGCATGCTCTGTACCACCCACATATAGATCTACATTACGCCAGTATTGATCAATCTCAGGTGCTACCAAAGCCTTCTTATCACGAGGATCCATATAGCGTAGGTAGTAAGCCGACGAACCTGCAAAACCAGGCATGGTGTTTAATTCCAGAGGGAAGATAGTCACATTGTCAATCTTGCTATTCTCAACCACTTGCTTGTTTGCAGTATCCCAAGCCCACACTTTGGCATGACCCAATGGAGGTTCGCCTGTTTCGGTAGGAAGGAATTTTTCTACATCAGGCAACTCAAGTGGCAAAGCCGATTCATCAATCATGTAAGGCATGCCATCTTTGTAGTATACAGGGAATGGCTCACCCCAATAGCGTTGACGACTAAAGATAGCGTCGCGTAGACGGAAGTTCACCTTCACACGGCCCAAGCCAGTGCGTTGGATATAATCTTTTGTATCTGCAATCGCTTGTTTCACAGTAAGACCGTTCAATACCAATCCACCCTCTGCTGCACCTGGGCGAGGCGAGTTCATCATGATACCCTCTTTGGCATCAAAACTCTCTTCGCTCACGTCGCAACCTTCAATTAACGGACGAATCTCAAGACCGAAGTGTTTTGCAAAAGCGTAGTCGCGACTGTCATGAGCAGGCACCGCCATGATAGCACCCGTACCATATCCTGCCAACACATAGTCGCTTATCCATACCGGAATAGCTTCGTTTGTCAACGGATTAATAGCATAGCTACCCGAGAACACACCACTCACACTACGATCGGCCATACGTTCACGTTCAGTACGCTTTTTAGTACGTTCTACATACGCATCAACCTCTGCCTTTTGTACATCGGTAGTTAGCTGTGCCACCAATTCACTTTCAGGAGCAAGCACCATAAAGGTTACTCCAAACACCGTGTCGGCACGTGTAGTAAATATAGTAAATTCGATATCACTATCTTTCACTTTAAACTGCATTTCAGCCCCTTCGCTACGACCAATCCAGTTGCGTTGAGTCTCTTTCAATGAGTCTGTCCAGTCCACCTTGTCCAGTCCGTCAAGCAAGCGTTGAGCGTATGCAGATACACGAAGACACCATTGGCGCATCACCTTTTGCACCACCGGATAGCCCCCACGTTCGCTCACACCATCCACCACCTCATCGTTGGCAAGTACTGTGCCTAGTTCGGGACACCAGTTCACCATCGTGTTGCCTAAATAAGCAATGCGATAGTTCATCAAAGTTTCTTGCTTCTCTTTCTCCGATTTAGCGTTCCACTCTTCGGCAGTAAATTCCAGTTCTTCGCTACCCGCTGCATTCAGTCCTTTCGTTCCGTTAGCCTCTAGGTGTTCAATAAGCAAGCTGATAGGTTTCGCTTTTTGGCATTTAGGGCAATAGAAGCTCTCAAACATCTGCATGAAAGCCCATTGAGTCCATTGATAATATTCAGGATCACACGTACGAATCTCGCGGCTCCAGTCAAAGCAGAAGCCAATTTTATCGAGCTGTTCGCGATAGCGGTTGATATTGTTTACAGTAGTTATAGCAGGATGTTGTCCCGTTTGAATGGCATATTGCTCAGCTGGTAGTCCGTAAGCATCATATCCCATTGGGTTCAATACATTAAATCCATTCAATCTTTTGTAACGAGCATAGATATCCGAAGCGATATATCCCAGTGGATGTCCCACATGCAGTCCCGCTCCCGATGGATAAGGAAACATGTTCAACACATAAAACTTCTCTTTCGAAGCATCCTCAGTCACCTTATACGTTTGGTCTTCTACCCAACGCTTCTGCCACTTCTTTTCAATCTCTCTGAAATTATATTCCATAGCGATAATCCTTTTGTTTATAGTGATTTATTATAATCTAAATGATAATTTCCGCAAAAATACATCAATATTTTCAGATAATGAGTTGATGGGGATAAAAACTATCTCATGTAGTATAATAATATAGTAAAGGAAATAAGCAGTATAAAAGAAACAAAACACCTAATCTTACTGTTTTAATAGTTATTTAGTTAACGAATAACTCATTTTAATACATTAAACTCTATGATAATGAAAAGTTCCGAATTTTTTAAGGGACATCTGTTGATGTTTATAGGTACAGTTTTTTTTAGTTTCAACTTTATCATGTTGAAGTATATGATGCCCCGGTGGATGAATGGTTATGATGCTACTTTTTTCAGAATAACGGGAGCGTTGATCTTATTTTGGGTCTCCTCACTATTTATTAAAAATTCATCGATAGATAAGAGCGATTATAAAACACTCTTCTTTAGTGGTCTTTTTGGATTATTCCCCTTTATGATTTTCTTTAATATGGCACTAGAGTATAGCTCGGTTATTGATGTGTCCATTATTATGACTTCGCCACCAGTATTGGTGGTACTTATTACCATGATTTTTGATAAGGTACGTATAAGCATGAAGAATGCTTTAGGTTTGGCTTTGTCTATTGGTGGTGCTGTGTTTCTTATCTTGGTGGGTAAAACGGGTGGTGATACAGGTAGAGATATGATGGGCAATATTTATGCAGTAATCAGTTCGGTAGCCTACGCCTACTATCTTTTTTCTTTGCGCCAGTGTTCTAAGAAGTACAACCCCATATCATTGCTTCGTTGGGTGTTCTTAGCCGCAGCATTGGGAGCCATTCCGTTGGGTATTATCTTCCTGCCACATGCGCCGTTGATTCATCATCCTAGCTTCGATGCTATATTAATATTGTCGTGCATCATATTGTTTCCATCCTTTTTATCCTTTCTACTTATTCCTAAGGCCATCAAATTTATAGGTCAGCAATTGGTTTCTATGTATCAAGATTTAATTCCAATTTTAGCCACCATATTGGCTATCTTGTTCAAGATGGGTAAGCTTCATTGGGATCAACCTATAGCCATCATAATTATATTAATAGGTGTTTATATTAGCTCGGCAGAGGTGAAGAAGGCGAAAGATAAAGAGCAGTCTCAATTAAAGCAGACATAATGGTAAGCTAAATACGGGATTTGTTTTTATTTCTTCTCGGATAACTATTTCATAAAACTATCTATAATATTTTACCTAACAACATTTTAATAATGCAGTTGCTGGGTATCTATTATTGACGTCTTGCCAAAGGCTTGGCACATTGTTGCCTGTTCCTTGGCACAACCTTGCCAAGCCCTTGGCAAGAAATTAGCAAAAACACTTGATAGTTTGACTGCAAGAAATAGAAATTGAAAAGAGTAGAAATCAATTAACTCTACTTTGAGAAAGAATATATAAAACAACTCTCTGCAATAGTTTGATTAGCATTTTATGTTTAGCCTGTTTCCAATTAGGCAATACAAGAAAGAGGACTTGAAGTGATATACATCTCAAGTCCTCTTTTGTTATAGTTTATACAAAACTATTAAGTTACGATCCACCCCAGGCTCCTACGCCGCCGGCTGTGTCGTT
The DNA here is from genome assembly GCA_947074235.1 of uncultured Bacteroides sp. GTDB lineage: Bacteria > Bacteroidota > Bacteroidia > Bacteroidales > Bacteroidaceae > Bacteroides. The sequence goes on from CAMTOV010000020.1 coordinate 21,934, forward strand.
GTTATCTTCAATTTCTTCTTCTACATTTTCCATCTCCGAACCCATATCTTCAGTATCAGGATCGATTTTGTTTAATGCTTCCTTGCTATAAGGGTTGTTAGGATCTTCCGATGGTCGATGCTTTTCCTCTTTAGGACGATGCAGTTTTCTATCCATATTATTGTCTATTTATTGATTATACGATTGCTTTTTATATCTAAACAAAGAAATAGCAAAATAGGTTGAGTAGAAAGGTTTATTTTTTTATTCTTAAGGAATGAGGCAAGAAGTGACTGTTGAGATTGGGGCAAAAAAAAAGGAGTCACGCCTGACTCCAACCTTTGTTAACCTTAAATCTAATACTATGAAAAACACATTGCAAATGTACGGCTTTTCTTGGTTTCTGCAAATTTTCAGTGAATAATAAGTGTATGTATAACAATTATTAATAAGGGTGCTTTATGCTATTAACATATTGTGAGATGTAAACTTAAATAAAAGCTTAATATTTAAAATATGTTTTTGATTGTGATAATTTGTATTGTATGATATTTTGCTTACCTTGCTTGCGATTTGTTAGAAGAATGAAAGTAACTTATTAGAACGCACAAACTATGCATAAATATTTCAGTCAGCAGTTATTATTGATGATGCTTTTTATTTCGGTAGTGGGATGCCAAAAAGCCAATAAGCAGACAAACGAGATAGAGCAATTTCGTCAATTCTGTTTGCAAAATAAAGATTATCTCAACAATAACCCTAATTATATCATTGAGCAATGCCGCGAAAGGATGAGTGATGCTAATGATAGCATTGCGTATTATAATTATCTGACGCTTATCAGCAAAATGTATATTTATAAGGGAATGGCAGACTCTGCCATGTTTCCCGCATCGGAAGTTCTGGTTTTTTGTACTAATTATGACAATCAAGATTCAGAAAGTCTAAAGGATTTATATGCTGATATTTATAATATCGTAGGAGGCATCTATGCACGTACCTCTCAATTTGATGCTTCTATTGATAATTTTAAAAAGGCGTACAACTACTGCAGTAACAATAATGTGCACCATAAGCGAAATGTAGCCATCAATATTGCCGATTTGTATAGCTTCAATGGGCAGTTTGATGAAACATCGCAATGGTACTATAAGGCTCTTTCGCAATGCGACTCTTTATCGCTACCCGAATCCGATCGCTTCCCTATTTACTATGGATTGGGACGTGTATATATGCAGCTTCGCAATTACAACCTATGTGATTATTATTTCGATTTGGCTTTTCAATATTACGATGAAATGGTGCCTTTTGAGCGATTTATCTATTTGAACAATCGTGGTAATGCTTATTTCTTCAGAGAAGATTATGAAAAGGCACTTGAGTACTTTAGGAGTGCTTTAGCTCAAACTCATACTACACCAGACTTGCAGTATGAGAATAATCTTTGTAAAATCAACTTGGGGGAGGTATTCTTGCGCCTCAATCAGCCCGACTCAGCTAAGATTTATTTGAATGAATGTTACGATTATTTTGTAGCAATGGATCAGAGCTCAGCTTTGTATTATATGAATTCGTTGTTAGCTGAACTGGCTTTACTCAATAATAACAATCTACTGGCCAATAGTTATTTGCAAAAGCAGATAGATATGGGATATATTGATCCTGAGATGCTTGCTTTGCGTTATCAGTCGTTGCAGAACTACTATTCTAATATAGGCGATTATAAACGAGCTTATCAATATCAAAGTAGAAAAAATGAATTGAATGACTCTATTCGTAACGAGCGAATAAAACTGTCGGCTTCGGAAAGTGCTTTACGCTATGAGCGAGACAGTACGCTGGTGCAACATAGACTACTGATTCAGGCTAAAGAGAACGAGGTGATGAGCCTAAGAATGAACATCTATATGTGGGTATTTATTTGCATAGTTATTGTGTTGATCTCTTTTATCGGCTATATTCTGTGGAAAAGAAAAATGCAAATACGCGAGATTAAAAACAAGAATATAATTGTGTCACTTCGCATGGAGAATATTCGTAATCGTGTTTCTCCGCACTTTGTGTTCAATGTGCTCAATCAAGAGATTGTTCATCAATCGGCTACCGATAGGCAAGATCTGATTGGGTTGGTAAAGTTGTTGAGACGCAACTTGGAGCTGGCTTCTCAACTTGCTATTCCTCTGGAGGAGGAATTGGACTTTGTGCAAACGTATGTCAGCCTTGAAAGGCGAAGGCTCAATGAGTGCTTTTCGTTTGAGGTGAGTATTGAAAAAGGAATTGATATAAGTAAGATAATGATTCCTGCTATGGTTATTCAAATTCCGGTAGAAAATGCCATTAAGCACGCATTGGCTCAGAAAGAGGATGGACGTTTGAAGATAAGTATTGTTCGCAAAGAAAATGGCGTGATGATATGTATCGAAGATAATGGTGGCGGCTTTAAGGTGGGCAGTGTGGCAAGTGGCACTGGAACGGGATTGAAAGTGATAAGACAAACCATTGGTATACTGAATAAATACAATAAGCAACCGATTGAATTTACTATTAAAGATAGTGAATCAGAAGATGGTAAGAAAGGGTGTGAGGTGGTAATAGAGGTACCTTACAGCTATAACTATAAGCTTTGATAATAATGAAAAAGGATAAATATAGACTGCTAATTATAGATGATAATATAGATTGCTGCGATGAGCTGTGCTTTCAGTTGAAGAGATATGATAACCTCACTGTAGAAGGGATGGCTCACAACGGAGTAAAAGGGCGAAAACTGATTGAAAAGACTCGTCCCGACCTGTTGTTTCTAGATGTGGAGCTTCCAGATACGTTGGGCATGAATCTTCTTAATGAGATAAAAGACAAGGTGGACTGGCCCATGAAAGTGGTGTTTTATACGTGTTATGATAAGTATATGCTCGATGCCATCCGGAGCTCGGCGTTCGATTATCTATTGAAGCCGTTTGAACCTGCCGAACTGGATGCCATCATTTCACGCTTTTACAATCAGGTGGAGGATGGTAATCTGAAAGATAGCTTGATGCAAGCTGCCCCAGTAAATGGAGGAGAAAAACTGTTTGCTATTGTGACTCCTACCGATGAGATGCGTGTGCTTCGTGCAAGTGATATTGGCTACTTTCGTTATAACTCCGAGCGCAAACTGTGGGAGGTGATATTGCGCAACAACAATACACCGCTACTGCTCAAACGCAATACCAATGCCGAAATCATCAAGCGCTTTGATAAGTGCTTTGTGCAAATTCACCAGTCATATATTATCAACATCAACTACCTGCAAGTGGTAAAGAATGGATACTGTATGCTTTATCCTCCTTTCGATAATGTGACTGAACTGCAAGTATCGAAGAAGTATAAGAAAGATATTGAAGAGGCTTTGTTTCAGTTGTAAAAGGCTGAAACAAAGCTTTATGGTTTATGAATGAACCAAAAACAACTTTTAAGTATTAAAACTCAGTAAAGAAAAGTGAAAAATATACTTTTGAGGTTTTTACTATACGTCCAGACGATATTTGTGAAAAGTAATATACCCTATTGTTATAGGTTATACCTGGTAAAACAGAATGTTTTGCACCTTTTACATCTTTCCAATAATACCCCGAAGAGTCCTTATGGACAAGTATTCCATTCCTTTTTAACGCATTAGCCATTATTTCGACACTTGCTATAAAATAATCATCTGGATAAAATTCAGTACGAACATTATATACATCAACTCGTTTATGTGATGGTCCACTATTTTCTTCATAAGTTGCTGATATAACCTCTTCGTTACCATAATAATGGCTGCCATCTTTCAGTTTACCATAGGCTTTGATGTTACAATTTATTGTTGAAGAGTTACTTAATTTCGCCATGTTTATATCATAAATGCCATCTTCTGTAAGTTCTTTGAGCGTCCAACACTCACCGTCTATCAAAAATCCAGCCGTTTCTAGATACTCATATCCTTTAACTTCAATTTCTGCCATATAAGCCATTTTATAGTTATATGTACCTCCTTTTGAGCCAATGAAACCAGAGGATGAATAATCCATTGATAATACGATTGGTTTATATAAAACTACCGGTTCAAAAGACAAATTACTTTTCTTAGGAGTTGTAAATGATAGTATATTAGTAAAGGTGTAACCATTATGGTTCGAAGCATAGGCTGCATAATAATAGGTTGTACTTTCTTCCAAATTTCTTATTTCAACAGAGAAATCTTCATTTGTAGAACTATAATTAGTGCCCCAACTCATATCAGGAGATGAAGTTGTGGTTTTAGACAGGCGAAAACCACAAGTAATTATAGGGTAACCACCATCATCAAAAATGAAAGCATTCAATCTTACTGAATTTGATGTAAGTTCGGTAATATTTAGATCTGAAATTATTGGTTTATTTAGATCAGAATTATTTGAATCGTCATTGCTGCAAGAATAAAGCAACATAAACGTCAACAAAATTAAAACATCAATTATTTTTCTCATGGTCAAAAGGTTTTAAGTGATTACATTAAAAATACAATCTTCTTCTGACGAATAATAATGTTTGGCTATCGCTAGAATTAGCAATAGCCAAACATGCACCATAAATTAGTCAGTTCCCGTCTAGTTATATATTTCAATCAGCAAAGTTAAACTCGTACATCAAGCTACATGGGTTTGTCCATCTGTGTGCGATGATCTATTACATGTATATTGCAAATGTATGCTATCTATTATACGTATAAAAGTCGCTATTGATTGAGTAGAGACTAAGCGAGGCGAAAGTGTAACTAAGTGATTGATATTTGTGATTAAATGGCCAAATTATTTTTTAGGTAAAACTCCTCTTACTGCCAAATACCTCCTTCGAACTACTAAATAATTCTATTCTTTTGAGCCTCTATTTTATAACTCAGATTTTTTGAACTAAATTTGTCTTATTATATTCATTGATTACCAAATAAAAAGAAGGAGAACGGCCGTGAGCATGAATGATATTGAAATGACCCCCATGATGAAGCAGTTTTTTGATTTAAAGGCGAAACATCCCGATGCAGTGATGCTATTTAGGTGTGGCGACTTTTACGAAACGTATACGACCGATGCGATTGCTGCTTCCGAGATATTGGGTATCACGCTCACCAAACGTGCCAATGGTAAGGGAAAGACCATCGAGATGGCGGGCTTTCCGCATCATGCGCTCGATACGTATCTACCAAAGTTGATTCGTGCGGGCAAGCGGGTGGCTATCTGCGATCAGCTCGAAGACCCTAAGGCTACCAAGAAGCTGGTAAAGCGTGGCATCACCGAACTGGTTACACCGGGGGTGTCTATCAATGATAATATATTGAACTACAAAGAAAATAACTTCTTGGCTGCTGTGCATTTTGGTAAGAGTAGCTGTGGAGTTGCTTTTCTCGACATATCTACAGGTGAATTCCTTACCGCACAAGGGCCGTTCGACTACATCGATAAGTTGCTCAACAACTTTGCTCCCAAAGAGGTGCTTTTTGAGCGCACCAAGCGATTGATGTTTGAAGGAAACTTCGGGAGTAAGTTCTTTACTTTTGAGTTGGAAGACTGGGTATTTACCGAAACTTCGGCTCGCGAAAAACTATTGAAGCACTTTGAGACAAAGAACTTGAAAGGGTTTGGGGTAGAGCATCTCACACAAGGGGTTGTTGCAGCAGGAGCTATCTTGCAATATTTGGATATGACGCAGCATACGCAAGTGGGGCATATTACTTCGTTGGCTCGCATTGAAGAGGACAAGTATGTGCGCTTGGATAAGTTCACCGTGCGCAGCTTGGAGTTGATAGGGAGTATGAATGAAGGCGGCAGTTCGTTGATTGATGTAATTGATAAGACCATCAGTCCGATGGGGGCTCGCCTGCTGAAACGCTGGATGGTGTTTCCATTGAAAGATGAAAAACCTATCAACGATCGTCTCAATGTGGTGGAATACTTCTTCCGCAAGCCGGAGTTTAAGGAGGTGATAGAAGAAGAGTTGTCGCGCATTGGCGATTTAGAACGTATCCTATCCAAAGTGGCCGTAGGGCGTGTGTCGCCTCGCGAGGTGGTGCAACTTAAGGTTGCTTTGCAAGCTATTGCTCCCATCAAAGAGGCTTGTATGCAAGCCGACAATACTAGCTTGAATGTGATTGGTGAACAGTTGAACCTGTGTCCCTCTATCCGTGAACGTATTGATAAGGAGGTGAATAATGATCCTCCATTGCTTATCAACAAGGGGGGAGTGATAAAGGATGGCATCAATGAAGAACTCGACCAATTGCGCCGCATCGCCTACTCAGGCAAAGATTATCTGCTGCAAATACAACAACGTGAGAGTGAACTGACCAATATTCCTAGTTTGAAGATTGCCTTCAACAACGTGTTTGGTTACTACATAGAGGTGCGCAATGTGCATAAAGATAAAGTTCCGCAAGAGTGGATTCGCAAGCAGACACTGGTGAATGCCGAGCGCTACATTACACAAGAGCTGAAAGAGTATGAAGAGAAGATTCTTGGGGCAGAAGATAAGATTCTGTCGCTCGAAACTCGCTTGTACAACGACTTGGTACTTGCTTTGAGCGAATACATACCGGCCTTGCAGGTAAATGCCAACTTGATAGCTCGACTAGATTGTTTGCTGTCGTTTGCCAACGTGGCCCGACAAAACAATTACATTCGTCCACAGATTGAAGATTCCGACGTGTTGGAGATTCATCAAGGTAGGCATCCGGTGATTGAGAAGCAATTACCAATAGGCGAGAAATATGTGGCCAATGATGTGTTGCTCGATAGTACATCCCAGCAAGTGATCATCATCACCGGGCCTAACATGGCGGGTAAGTCGGCCCTGCTTCGTCAAACAGCTTTGATTACACTTTTGGCGCAAATCGGCTCGTTTGTACCTGCCGAAAGTGCTCGTATCGGGTTGGTAGATAAGGTATTTACCCGTGTGGGAGCAAGCGATAATATATCGGTGGGTGAGTCTACCTTTATGGTAGAGATGAACGAAGCATCAGATATCCTAAACAATATCTCAGACCGCAGCTTGATACTCTTTGACGAGCTGGGACGAGGTACATCCACCTATGATGGTATCTCTATTGCTTGGGCCATTGTGGAGCATATACACGAACATCCCAAAGCAAAAGCTCGCACACTGTTTGCAACGCACTATCACGAGCTCAATGAGATGGAGAAATCGTTTAAACGTATCAAGAACTACAACGTATCTGTGAAAGAGGTTGAAAACAAAGTGATTTTTCTTCGTAAGCTAGAGCGTGGTGGTAGCGAGCACTCGTTTGGTATTCACGTGGCCAAGATGGCGGGAATGCCCAAAAGTATTGTAAAGCGTGCCAACGAGATATTGAAGCAATTGGAGA
>CAMTOV010000021.1 GCA_947074235.1 uncultured Bacteroides sp.
ACAACCAGCTACCGAACAGGCAGAACCTGCAAAAGAAGAATCTGCAAAAGAAGAAACTCAAACTGAAGAAGCTACTCCTGAAGCTCCGGCTGAAGAAGCACCTGCTCCTACTGAAGAGGCTTCTGAGTAATCTATATATAGTTTACCTTATAAAAAACATCCCTACTTGTCTATTCCAGGGATGTTTTTTTTGTTTTGTATAAGTTGGTTTCGATACATTTTGTGTGTAATTTTGTTATGAATTAATTATAGATACTTTAATTCATATTCTTATGAAACAAACGTTCATTATTTCCGCTTTATTTATCTTGTTGATGAGTGCATGTACATCCCATCCAAAAGATAATACAAACTTCTCTTTCATTTTAACTCCAGACAATGATGTCTTATTTTCCGAAGTATTCGATGATGCAGAATATCATTTATTGATGGCACAAGATAGTGTGCAACTTGGCGATATTGAACGATTTAGAGTATCCTCCCATTATTTCGGATTTATTTCTACCACGGGCACAGACTGTTCACCCAAACAAAATGTTTATATTATCAATAGAGTAAACTTTGATTTAAAGTTGGTTATTTCTAACCAAGGTAGCGAACCGCACGAATATGTTAATCTATCAGATATTTATCTAGGTGAAGAAGATATTCAACTACTTGATAAGTGCGGAAAGAAGATTCTAGTTTACGATTATGCGGGCAATTTGAAAAAACGAATTGAGATACCGATAAATGCCTTTTCCTTCTTTGATGCTGGCGAAAATGAATATTGGCTATATTCCAACAATGATATTAACAACACTGATTATCAATTGATGCGCTATAACTCCAATACTAGTGTGGTAGATAAAGAATATATTCCTATTGATAAGCATATAGCCTCTTATTTATTTCTAGGAACTGGCACTAACTTTGTTAGTAATAACAGCCATTTATATTTTTATTCGCCACCAGCTCAAACAATTTACTCATTAACCAATGATACCATAATAAGTACTTATACGTTCGACTTCGGAAAATACAATGTGCCTGAGGATTATTATAAACAACATTTTAAAGATATTGTCGATTTCTCTAATAAGACCAATAAAGCAGGATATGTTTACTTCGTTACCAACTACGGATTAAATAACGACAACCTTGTAATTTCCTTCTTTCTCAACGATATGCCTTTTATCGCCTTTGGTAATATGCAAACAATGACTACTAAATGTGGCAACATGCTCACAGATGATATCAATGATTTGAAAAGCTTTAAGTTTGATTATACTAATCAGCTTTTCGATGTTTATAGAAATGTGTTGTATATGATAGTAAGTCCCGAGCAGATTATTAATTCCTGCAAGAATGATGATTGTCATGAGTTTGTTAATTACAATAAACTCACTCCCGATTCTAATCCGCTTATTATGATTTGCGAATTAAAAGATCAGTATGCTGTGAAGTAGAACTCTAATTCTACACATGTTTCTTTAAAAAGTTGTCAAGAGCAAGTTTACGGTAGTTTAACAATATAAACAATCAATAGCTGCTTCAAAAGATATATCCTGTTACTTTCATTAAAACGTACTGCGAAATGTATCAAATCATAGTGTGTTTTAAATCAAAACACAGTGTGAAATGCATCATTTGATACTGCCTAAAAGTGCCTTTGTAGATTATATGAGAGGGGTAAGTAAAAAAATAAGGAGAAAAAGTCTATTTTCTCCTTATGATATGGTTTAGCCGGAAGCTAATTCATGATTGATGTTGCGAATATAGGAAATTTTGCTAGTCCGTGCAAAGAAAATATCGTTCACTCAGACATTACATTCACTTATTCCAAGTTGTAAAGCTTCAGCTTATTATACAATGTCTTTCTATCTACATTCAGCAGTCGGGCAGCCTTGCTTTTATTGTTGTCGGCTTGTCGCAAAGCTTCAAGAATCTGTTCTTTCTCGGTTGTTTCGTTCTTTAAACTCAAATCAGATAATTTATTAGCATTCGTTTCATTGACAGTGATGCCTAATGCTATAGCCTCTATCTCTTGTGAGGTGCTGAGTAGGGTAGCTCTTTTAATCACATTCTTCATTTCTCGCAAGTTGCCCGGCCAATTGTAGTTGAGCAGTAGCTCTACAGCATGCGGTGCGAACCCTTGCACCTCTTTCCCCAACTCTTTGTTGGCTTGCTCTAAAAAGAAGTTTGCAAACAGCATGATATCTTGTGTACGTTCCTTTAGCGTAGGCATTTTCAGCGTAAACTCATTGATACGATGGTATAGGTCTTCACGAAAACTACCTTTCTCGATGGCCTTTTGCAAATCTTCATTGGTGGCCGACACCAAACGTATATCCACTTGTATCTCTTTTGCCGAACCTACAGGGCGTATTTTGCGTTCTTGCAAGGCGCGAAGCAATTGTATTTGCACCTCATAACTCAAGTTTCCAATTTCATCCAAAAAGATAGTTCCACCATTGGCAGCCTCAAATGCTCCCACTTTATCGGCCAATGCACCGGTAAACGAACCTTTTAGGTGACCGAAGAACTCCGATGCGGCAAGCTCTTTAGGCATTGCTCCACAGTCTATGGCAATAAATGGCTTGTTGCTACGAGGGCTTAGATCATGAATTCGTTTGGCGATATGCTCTTTGCCAGTGCCACTTGCACCATTGATAAGAACAGACATATTGGTGGGTGCCACCAATGATACATACGAATAAAGTTGTTGTGCTACCTCGCTTTTTCCTTCTAGATAAGTTGAAAGAGCTTGCTTGGATTTTACCGCTGGCTTGGTCAGAACAGTTTCTTTCTCTTTGGAAGGTATTGTTAGAGCTTCATCAAATTTCTTTAGCAGTTCATCGGGGTTGACAGGTTTTGCGATATAATCGCAAGCCCCAAGTTTCATGGCCTGCACAGCCGATTGAATCTCTGCATAACTAGTCATGATAATAAAAGGAATGCTGTATCCTTGCTCTTTGCTCCATGCCAGCAATTGCGTGCCATCTTCATCCGGTAGTCTGAGGTCGGACAAGATTAAATCGGGTAGACTAGCTTCGATAGCCTTTTTGGCACGTGCTACATTGCTAGCCGTATAAGCGTCAAACCCCTTCTTGCCCAGCCACGATTTAAGCATCGTGCTAAATGTTATGTCATCTTCAACGATTAATATCCTTTTCATCTGCTTGCTTTAACAGTTTAAACGCAAAGGTAAAATCTTTTCAGCCAAAAGCGTATATTTGCAACTTAATATTAAATAAATGTGTTAACACTATTGTTCGTTCATTCAAGATAAATTATGACTCCATCTCGTTTCACTAAAATAAAAATTACTCTTGGCTATATGCTTCTTCTGGTAGCATTGCTGTCGGGCTTGTTTTTTATTCGCAAAGAGATGAAACACTTATCCAACTCCGGCCATCAACAAGGATTGATGACCGATAGTCTTTTGTTGCTGTTGGGCGAAAAAGACGAGAGTGTATTGCAGCTTATTCAGTTGATGAATAAGGCAAACGAACAAGTGCTCACCACCGATGAAATAGAAAAGATTGTTGCCGAGCAAGATTCTGTTTTTACTCAGCAACGTGTGCACAAAACCATCGTGACAAAACACGATACAATTGTTGCTCAACCTCCCAAAAAGAAGTTTTTTAGGCGAGTAGCAGATGTTTTTTCTCCTTCAAAAAAAGACACAGCTGTTACTGTAAATACTACTTATGAAGTTTATATTGATACATTGCTTCAAGCCACCAATCCTGCCGATTCGCTTCATCAACGCATTCTCAAAGTAAACGAAAAAAATAAGGCACAAAGAAAAGCCGCTGCACAACGAAACACTGCATATTTTAAACAATTAAATGCAGAATTGACAGCGCGCATGGATAGTATCATGCAGTCTTATGAAGAGAATATTGCTCATCAGGCTATGGTGATGGCAGAACGAGAACAGACAGTGCGCCAACGCTCTACAGAGATACTTGGAGGTATAGCAATAGGTGCTATTGCATTGACAATTATATTTGTAATTATCATGTGGCGCGATTTATCGCGAAGCAATCGCTATCGCAAGCAACTTGAAGAGGCCAATCGCCGAGCCGAAGAATTACTGGTAACACGCGAGAAGCTGATGCTTGCCATTACGCACGATATCAAAGCACCGCTTAGTTCCATTATCGGCTATTTAGATTTACTTCAACAATCAGTAAACAATGAACAAGATCTTGGCTATATTCACAATATGGAGAGCTCTTCAACGCATCTGTTAAAACTTGTGACCGACTTGCTCGATTTTCATCGACTCGATTTAAATAAAATGGAGGTTAATCGTGAGAGTTTTAATCCCACACATTTGTTCCAAGAATTAGAAAATATCTTCACACCACTTGTGTCGGCAAAACATCTTCACTTTGAAGTTACTATTAATCCTGTGTTAGATGGTTTATATATCAGCGATTCACTTCGGCTCAGACAAATCGTTACCAACTTACTCTCTAATGCAATAAAATTTACGCCCAAAGGCACAATATCGCTCCTTGCCGATTACCATTCATCTCAACTCATAGTAAAAGTAAAGGATACAGGACTTGGAATGCAGCCCGAGCAAACCAAAATTATCTTTCAAGAGTTTACACGTTTGCCACAGGCACAGGGCGAAGAAGGCTTCGGATTGGGACTATCTATCGTGCATAAACTTATCACACTGCTAGAGGGCACCATAGATATTGAAAGCACACCAGGCGAAGGTTCGCAATTTACAATAAAGATACCGTTATATCCTGTAGCAGGTCAAAGTGAAAAGAAGGAACCTAAAGAGACAACCTTGCCTCAAAATGAGCATAAACCCTTGCGTGTATTGATGATAGATGACGACAAGATGCAACTTACGCTCACTGCCGAACTACTTTCTCGCCAAGGTATAGACTCAGTGTGCTGTACACAACTCAACGATTTGCTCGATGAGCTGCGTAGCAAACAGTTTGATATGCTATTGACCGATGTGCAAATGCCGGCAATAAGTGGTTTTGACTTATTGAAATTACTGCGTTCATCAAATATTCATCAAGCAAAAGAGATACCTATTGTGGCTGTTACTGCACGTAGCGATATGAAGACCGAAGAGTTTATAGAAAAGGGATTTACTGGATGTTTATACAAACCATTTTCAGTAAATGAATTAATGAAACTCTTCTCCTTGCCAAGCTATACCGTTAAAAACACCAATGAAGAGCCTTCAAAAGAGACAAATAAATCTCAGATGTTTCAATTTGAACAACTCACAGCTTTCACCCAAGGTGATGTGGAAGCCACAAAGAATATTTTAACGACTTTTATTGAAGAAACTATAAAAGATATAGCTCAAATTGAAGAAGGGTTGAGCGATAACAATACAACACTAATAGCTGCCAAAGCACACAAACTACTACCTCTTTTCATTATGATGAAATCTAGCGAGTTGGTATCTTTACTCAAATACTTAGAATCCATCAAGGGTAAAACTGTAAATAAAGAAATTAAAGATAAAATAGAGCGCACAATTCATCTTTTACACTTTTGTTTAGACGAAACACAAAAGTATTTGATAGGATTGTAATCTTTATATAAGAATTATTTGTTTATTTTTGTACACTGTTTTTTATCTGCTGAGAACAATTTAATGAAACGAAGAAGAAGATTATTAAAGTGGATAGGTTGGATTATACTTACCCCTATACTACTTTTTGTTACCATAATGATATTGCTTTACGTGCCTCCCGTACAAAACTTTATGCGGAAGATGGTTAATAAGCATGTATCAAAGGCTATTGATATGGATTTGAATGTAGGTCGTATCGACCTACGCTTTCCGCTAAACCTTCGAGTGCGCGATGTGAGCGTTGCCCAACATCAAGATACTCTTTTGGTGCTAGGTAGCTTGGAGGTAAGTGTTAAACTCACTCCCTTATTTAAAGGGCAGATTGATTTAAACAAAGTAGCTCTTGATAATGTAAAGGTCAACTCAGCCAATCTTATTGATGGGATGCGGATTGAGGGGGAACTGGGACACTTCTTTTTGTCTAGTCATGGCATCAATCTATCAAAAGAAGAGGCATTGGTCAATCAAGTAGAACTATCGGATACGCGAATTAAATTGCTGTTGAATGATACTACTACAACCGAAAAGGTGGATACTGCTAGTGCACCTGTTAATTGGAAATTTGATGTACGTGCTCTAAAACTCTCAAATATTGGTTTTGAGATGCAGACACCTGCCGACTCTACTACCATTTCTTCTCGATTTGGTGAATTGTTGGTTAATGATGTTTCTGTAGACTTAAAAAATGAAGCTTACGGATTGAGACGAATTTTGCTAGACAACGGTGCATTCAAAATGAATACCGGCAACTCTAAACCAACCGAAGGTTTTGATCCATCTCATATCTCGCTCAATAAAATCAAAATAGATATAGACTCGGTGAAGTATCATGGTCGTGAAATAAACGCCGTGATTAAGGAGTGCTCAATGTATGAGCGTTCGGGGCTTACTTTGTCATCTCTTACTACTCGGGTTCACTCGGATAGTACATTGATACGTGTGCCTTATTTCAAACTGCTTACTCCCCATTCTCAGATTAACTTGGTAGCTCAAACTTACTGGGAACTGATAAATATACCAACCGAAGGTCGTTTAAGCTCTCGCCTAGATGCGCAAATAGGTAAGCAAGACGTAATGTTATTTGCTGGCAACCTGCCCGAAGAGTTTAAAGAGGAATATCCTTTCCGCCCGCTTATTATTCAGGCCGGCACAGAGGGCAATCTCAAGGAAATGCAGATTTCTCGTATTCGTGTTGACTTGCCGGGTGCTTTTTCAATTAATGGTGGTGGCGAGATGTATAATCTAAATGATTCTCTCCGCCGTTCTGCCAATATAGATTTGGAAATGCAAACCAAGGATTTAGATTTTCTAGCTTCACTTGCCGGCATGTCCGCAGACGATCCTTTGGTAATACCCGATAGTATGTCGCTCGAAGCAAAAATAGCTATGGATGGCTCGCAGTTTAATGCCGACTTATTGCTGAAAGAAGGTATTGGTCAGCTTTCATTGCATGCAGGGGTGAACCTAACAAGCGAGATTTATAGTGCAAATCTTAAAATACAAGACTTACAAGTTCAGCACTTCTTGCCTAAAGATTCGATTTATGGAGTTTCGGCTTCTTTCAATGCTCTAGGGCAAGGTCTCAATCCATTATTGCCAACATCTGTTGCTCAATTGAAAGCCTCTATAGATAAGTTTCAGTATGGAAAACTAAATATATCGGGGATCAACATTGATGGTGATGTAAAAAAAGCATGGGCGAAAGCCAATATCATCAGCGATAATAGTTTGCTGAAAATGAAGGCTTCTGCACAATACAATTTGGCAAGCAAGCATACTGAAGGAGGTGCAAGTGTAGATGTGTCGTATATTGATTTGCAAAAACTTGGAGTTGTGCCACAACCTTTGAAGCATGACCTGGCTTTTACCTTTGATGGAGAAATAAAACGAGATAGCATTGCTATTGATTTTGCTTCTGGTGACTTAAAACTCGACTTAGGGGCAAATATGGGGTTGGATATGATGATTAAGAAAAGTACAGACTTGGCTGATAAAATCATATCACAGATTAGTAGTCATTCTCTTAATATAGATGAATTGCGTCAAATGCTACCCGACTTAACTTTGGATGTGTCTGCGGGCAAAAACAATGTGTTGGCTTGGTATCTTGATACTCAAAAAATGTCTTATAATGATATTGATATAAATCTTGAAATCAATAATATAAGTGGTATTAATGGTGACTTGTCTATACACACTTTTAAGTTAGACACACTACAATTGGATACTATATACTTTGATATAAAACAAGATACCAATTGTGTGGTGTTTGATGGTGGTGTTATCAATGGCCCTAAGAATCCTCATGTTGCATTTAAGGCCAATGTAGATGTTGAACTGTGCAATGATGATGTGCAATTGATGTTGCATTACACCGATGCTAAAGACCAAACAGGAGTTCTTTTTGGAGTGAATGCCCGACCACTATATGAAGGACATGGAAAAGGAAATGGACTTGTCTTCAAACTTATTCCTGAAAGACCTATATTTGCCTATCATCAATTTGAGTTTTTGCAGAATAGTAACTGGGTGTATTTGCATAAGAATAAGCGGGTATATGCCAATGTTAATATGCAAGATGCTCAAGGGGTGGGTGTACGCATTCAGTCTTTGCCTAGTGATACTGTTTCACTTCAGAATATTGAAGTTGAGTTGCGGCATATCGAATTGGCCGAAGTATTTAGCGTACTTCCCTTTATGCCAGCAATCACAGGATTGTTTACAGCCGAAGCTCATTATATTCAGACAGAAGAAACGTTGCAAGTATCGGCAGAGGTAAGAGTTGACTCTTTGACTTACGAAAAACAATTAGTAGGAGATATAATGGTAGGGGCTTCATGGTTGCCTGGTGAAAATGGTATGCAACATGTAACTACCTATCTGGAGCATAATGGTGCTGAAGTACTAATTGCAGATGGTTTGCTATATCCTACTATTCACAAAAAAGATAGCATTCAACTTAGTGCTAGTTTGATGAATTTCCCAACAAGCATTGCCAATGTATTTATCCCAACAGAGATGGCATCACTATCGGGCAATATTGATGGTGAAGTTGGGGTAAAAGGATTCTTAGATTCACCGATTATAGAAGGTAAAATTGTAATGGATAGTGTGACAGTAACATCGGCTCAATATGGTGCTAAATTCACTTTAGGAAAAACACCACTTGAGATTAAGGATAGTAGATTGTCTTTCAATAAGTTCTCTATTTATACCACCAGCAATAATCCATTTTCAATAGATGGATACATTGACTTTAGAAACCTGGAAAAGCCTACTGCCAATTTAAAACTATTAGCCTCTAATTATGAATTGCTTAATGCTAAGCGTACTAAAGAGAGTATGGTTTATGGTAAGGCTTATATTGATATTGATGCCACCATCAGAGGCCCACTAAGTGCTTTGCAAATGCGAGGTGGCGTGGCTCTATTAGGAAACACTGATGTAACTTATATCTTAACTGACTCTCCGCTAACTGTTCAAGATAGATTGAGTGGATTAGTTACATTTACTTCGTTCAATGACACCATTTCATCTTCGGATAACAATATTCCATCAGTCTCATTTGGTGGACTAGATTTAGTGCTTGGAATTCAGATAGACCCAACAGTATTGTTTAATGTTGATTTGAGTGAAGATCAATCAAACAGAATACAAGTACAAGGGGGTGGTAACCTATCGTTTAAGTATACACCACAAGGCACAATTTCGCTCACAGGTCGATATACACTGACTAGTGGCTCGCTCAAGTTTACTTTACCTGTAATTCCACTTAAGGAATTTCAAATTGTAGATGGTAGTTACGTAGAGTTTATGGGCAATCCTATGGATCCACTACTTAATATCACTGCTTCCGAAAAAATGCGTGCATCAGTAGGTATGGACAATGGGTCGTCGCAAATGGTAAACTTCGTGATTTCCATTATAGTGAAAAATAGATTAGAAAATCTATCACTTGCATTTGAGATAAGTGCACCCGAAAACTCTGAGGTTCAAAATCAATTGGCTATGATGGGACCTGACGAACGTAGCAAACAAGCTATTGCAATGTTGGCCACTGGTATTTATCTTGCCGATTCTGGGTCGAGTGGCGGCTTCAATATGGGTTCTGCTTTGAATAGTGTATTGTCAAGTCAGCTGAACTCTTTAATGGGTAATATAAAAAATGCCAACTTAAGTGTTGGGGTTGAAAATAATACATCAGATGCAGGCGGTAAACAAACCGACTACAGCTTTAGCTATTCTCAACGATTCTTTAATAATCGTATGCAGATAGTGATTGGTGGTAAGGTGTCTACAGGGGCTGATGTGAGTTATAGTGCTGAGTCGTTTATCAATAATATATCGCTAGAATATAGACTAGATGAATCGGCAACGAGATATATTCGTATATTTTATGATAAGAATTACGAATCCCTACTCGAAGGAGAAGTTACAGAAGGTGGAGTTGGTTTAGTACTTCGCAAAAAGCTAGATAAGTTGAGTGAACTGTTTATTTTTAAACGGAAGAAAAAAGATAAAAAAGAGAATAACGAAAATGAGTAAATCTTTCTTTTCAAAGATATGTAAGTATATTGGTATAATCGGTGGATTATTTTGGTTGGCATCATGCTCTGTTACCAAAAATCTGGCCGAAGATGAATTGCTATACACCGGCTATAAGACGATTTATCAAGAACAACCACAAACACCGGTAGGCAAAATTGCCGAAAGTGAAATAAATGCTGCATTGGATAAAGCTCCATCTACCAAAATGTTTGGCATTTTACCTATTCCTTTTGGTTTGTGGGTATACAATGATTTTGTGAAATATAAAAAGGGGATTGGTAAATGGATTTTTAATAAGTTGGCTACCAAGCCTGTATATATATCTACTGTTAACCCTGATATCCGTGAGAAAATAGCCGTAAACTTAATGCACGATTATGGATACTTTAATGGAAAGGCTGATTATCATGTAGTGCGCAATCCTAAAGATACTGTTAAGGCAGGGATTGTTTATACACTCGATTTAAAGAATCCATATTTTATTGATTCTATCGCGTATATGGGATTTGCTCCTAATACGATGAATATTATGGAACGCACTAAGAAATGGTCGTTGATAAAACCCGGTCAGCAATTTAATGTTACTACTTTAGATCAAGAACGCGAACGCCAAAGTACTACCTTGCGCAACTTGGGTTATTTTTATTTCCGCCCCGACTATATAACCTATCAAGCAGACACCACTGCTGTGCCTGGTGGACATGTTGACTTAAGAATGGTTCCTGCTGCAGGATTGCCTGAGATTGCACAAAAGCAATACTTTGTGGGTGATGTATTGGTATATATTATGGGTAAAGATGGACAAGTGCCCAATGATAGTGTACAATATAAAGGGATGAATATTCATTATTATGATAAGCTTCATGTGCAACCTAAAAGGCTTTATCGTTGGATCAATTATCATGCGTATGTGAAAAATGATTCTTTGCGTAAACTGCAAAGCAGACGATTGTATAGTCAATACCGTCAACAGCGTATTCAAGAAAAAATAGCACAGACCGGTATTTTTTCTTTTATGGATTTGCAATACACACTTAAAGATACGTTGCCTTCCTGCGATACATTGAATGTGGTGTTGCAAGCTACATTGGGTAAACCTCTTGAAGCTGAGTTTGGTTTGAATGTAGTAGTAAAGAGTACAGATCAAGCCGGGCCTGGAGCCACCTTCTCGCTGACTAAATATAATGTGTTTGGAGGAGGAGAGAGTTGGAATGTAACTTTAAAAGGCTCTTATGAGTGGCAAATAGGAAACAGTAAAGGTGGCGGTGGCAAATCAATGAATAGTTGGGATATGGGTATCTCTTCATCATTGACTTTCCCACGTGTGCTTTTCCCTACATTTGGTGGGCACGAGTATGACTTCCCAGCTACTACTACATTTAAATTATATGGCGAACAGCTCAATAGAGCCAAGTATTATCGACAGTTAGCATTTGGCGGAAATGCCACCTATGATTTTCAGCCAACTAAGGTTAGTAAGTATAGCTTTACACCCTTTAAGTTGACATTTAATGTGTTACAACGTCAAACTGAAGAGTTTAAAGAAATAGCTGAAACCAATCCTGCGCTATATATCAGTTTGGAAAATCAGTTTATCCCTGCTATAGATTTTACTTATACTTATGATAACTCTTCTTTAAAGAAAACCAAGAATCCTATTTGGTGGCAATCATCTATTACTTCTGCCGGTAATATTTTCTCGTGTGTTTATGCGGCATTTGGGCAACCTTTCGATAAAAAGAATAAAGGAGTACTTGGCACTCCATTTGCTCAATTTATGAAGTTTACTACCGATTATCACTATTTGTGGAATTTGGGTTCGAAAAATGCATTAGCCATGCGTGTAGCTGGAGGGTTATTATGGGCCTATGGCAATAAAGATGTGGCTCCTTATACCGAACAGTTTTATATAGGTGGTGCCAATAGTATTCGTGCTTTTGCTGTAAGAGGGTTAGGCCCTGGTGGAACTAAACCGCATACCGGCAAGTATGGATATTTAGATCAAACAGGTAATATTCGTTTGGAAGCCAATATTGAATACCGCTTCCCGATTATTGGCGATATTTATGGTGCAGTATTTTTGGATGCTGGTAATATTTGGTTGATGCGCTATGATGCAGCTAAACCCGAAGGACAGTTTAAACTGAAGAATCTTCCTAAGCAAATTGCGCTTGGCACTGGTATTGGTGTGCGATACGATTTAGATATTCTTGTGTTCCGCCTTGATTGGGGTATACCATTGCATGATCCTTGGGATACAGGCAAGAAAGGATATTATAATGTAGAAGGTAAATTCATACGCGAAACAGTTTTGAACTTTGCTATCGGCTATCCATTCTAATATAGCATCAACTAAACTTTGTTCGAAATTTTAATTAAAAACGCTGTAAAAGTATTAACTTTGCAGCGTTTTTTAATTAAACATCATCACTAACCTATTTTAATATACACATTTTATGAAACCTACTTTATTTGTACTTGCTGCCGGTATGGGCAGTCGTTATGGTGGTTTAAAACAACTTGATGGTCTAGGACCAAACGGTGAAACCATTATGGATTATTCTATTTATGATGCTATCCGTGGTGGATTTGGTAAAGTTGTTTTTGTTATCCGCAAAGATTTTGAAAACGATTTCCGTACTAAGATTTTAAGTAAATACGAAAACCACATTCCTGTAGAATTGGTATTTCAAGATATTCATGACTTACCAGCCGGATTTACTTGTCCTGCCGATCGTGTTAAACCTTGGGGAACTAACCATGCAGTATTGATGGGTAAAGATGTTATCAACGAACCCTTTGCTGTAATCAATGCCGATGATTTTTATGGTCGCGATAGTTTCGCTGTTTTGGGCAAAGCTTTGACAGAAATGACAGGCAAACAAAATGATTATTGCATGGTAGGCTATCGCGTAGGAAACACTTTGAGCGAAAGCGGAAGTGTGGCTCGTGGTGTTTGCGAAACCGATGCTAATGGTTATTTGACAACTGTGGTTGAACGCACCGCTATCGAACGTATTGATGGTAAAGTATCGTTCAAAGATGAAAACGGTGTGATGCAAACTATTGCAGACAACACTCCTGTTTCAATGAATATGTGGGGCTTTACTCCAGATTATTTTGCATACTCTGAAGAGTACTTCAAAGAATTCTTGAAAGAAAACATGGACAATTTAAAAGCCGAATACTTCATTCCATTGATGGTAAACAAATTGATAAATGATGGTACTGCAAAAGTGAAAGTGTTGGATACTACTAGCAAATGGTTTGGCGTAACCTACGCTGATGACCGTCAAGGAGTAGTAGATAAAATCGAAGCACTTGTTGCTGCCGGTGAATATCCAGCTAAGCTGTTTTGATACCATTTTAAAATAAAAAGTAAGGGAAAGCAACAAGCTTTCCCTTTTTTTGTATATTTGCTCTATTCGAAATATTTGATATTTAAAAGGATAAAGTCATGCGCAATAATAAATCTTTTACACTTTGCTTTCTATTATTATTGTCGTTATTTACATCTTGCAAAAACGACGACGATAAAGAAGATTCAACTAAAACAAATAGATGGATTGAAACCAATATGCGCCATTGGTATTATTGGTATGATGAAATTCCTACAACTAATAAATTGAATTTTAATGCAACTCCAGAAACTTTTTTCAATTCACTGCTTTGTAGCAAAGATGGGAAAGATGGTTATCATTACTCTTCAATTAATAAAAAGAGTACAGCTACTCGCACCGGTGATAGTGAACCCACACTAGGTTTTCAATTTCAAAATTGGAGAATGGGAAGTGGCTCTACTACTTATGCTGTAAATGTACTGTATGTACTTCCAAATTCACCTGCCCAGCAGGCTGGTTTGAAGCGTGGTGACTGGATTTTTAAGATTGATGGAGTTAATATAAATACCACTAATATTTATGATTTACTAGGCACAAAGAGTGTTTCTTTATCTGTGTCAGATAAATATAATGATGCTAACTCGAATGCAAGAATAATGAAACTAACACCTGCAATCGTAGAAGACAATCCTATATTCTACACCAGTATATATCAAGATGAATCTACGAATAATATAAAGGTAGGTTATTTGGTTTACAATCATTTTACACCTGGAGAGGATGATGAAGATCATAAGTATGACTTAGAATTACAAGAAAAGTTTAGCGAATTCAAATCTCAAGGAGTAGAAGAGTTTATTCTTGATTTGCGTTATAATGGTGGTGGTATAGTGACATCAGCTCAACTGCTTGGCGAATTACTAGCTCCCGAAAATGCAATCGGAAAGGTGTTTTGCGAAACAAAATATAATAGTAATGTTAATCGAACTACCACCTATCTTTTCAATCGTTTGAGTGAAAACCTAAATCTGTCTCGTTTGTATATACTCACAAGTAGTCGCACGGCCTCAGCATCCGAGGCAATTATTAATGGCCTTCGCCCTTTTTATAATGTATTTTTGCTAGGCGAACAAACAGAAGGTAAAAATGTAGGGTCTGTTACTCTAACCGACGAGAATTATGAATATGAACTACACCCTATTGTTTGTCAGATATTCAATGCCAAAGGTGAATCTAATTATAAAGATGGTTTTGCTCCCGATTGGTTGTGGGAAAGAAATCCCGGCCTGATTGATGGACAAATAGAACTTGGTGACAAGGATAATGATATATTACTTCATAATGCACTTCAAATGATGACAAAGGGTGTTGTTGTTACTCGCTCTTCTGTTGAGCCTACAATAAATGCTTCTCCTGTTTATAACTCTTTGGCCGATAGGAAAAACAAAGGTTTTCATATCAAACCTTAATTACCTAATAGTTGGTTGTATGTAGATATAGTTGATTTCACTTCGATGAAACTTTGTTTTCACCGAAGTGAAACTTTAGTTTCATCGCAATAAAACCAACTTGATTTCAATCATTTTACAAATGAATATCTCATTCATAGTTTATCCTGCATACTAAAAATACTTAGTCTACAGCATCAATTGAAATAGATTGGTTGTAATTCTTTTCTAGAATCTTAATCTATTAGGCCACAATTAATCACTATCTTTGTGGTCCTCAAATTATAATAGAAGAATTTAAGACTCAATATGATATCAGTTGAAAGCCTGAAAGTGGAGTTTAACGCCACACCCTTATTCGAAGATGTTTCGTATGTAATCAATCGTAAAGATAGAATAGCGCTGGTTGGAAAAAATGGTGCGGGAAAATCTACCATGCTAAAGATATTGGCAGGTTTGCAAAATCCTACATCGGGCAATGTGTCAGTGCCACGCGAAGTGACTATTGGCTATTTGCCTCAGGTGATGAAGTTGGCCGATAATCGCACGGTGATGCAAGAGGCCGAATTGGCATTTGAGCATATCTTCGAATTGCAAGCCGATTTAGAACGAATGAACCAAGAATTGGCCGATCGCACCGATTACGAATCGGAAGCTTATCATAAATTGATAGATCGGTTCACACACGAAAACGATCGTTTCTTGATGATGGGTGGCACAAATTATCATGCCGAACTAGAACGCACGTTGATGGGACTTGGTTTCAGTAGAACAGATTTCGACAGACCAACCTCTGAGTTTTCGGGTGGATGGCGTATGCGTATTGAGTTGGCTAAACTATTACTTCGTCGCCCCGATGTATTGTTGCTCGATGAGCCTACCAATCACCTCGATATAGAGAGTATACAATGGTTGGAAAACTTCCTGTCTACCCGTGCCAATGCAGTAGTTTTAGTGAGTCACGACCGTGCTTTTCTGAACAATGTTACTACGCGCACCATCGAAATATCTTGCGGACAAATCTATGATTATAAAGTGAAGTACGATGACTTTATGGAACTTCGCAAAGAGCGTCGTGAGCAGCAACTCCGAGCTTACGAAAATCAACAGAAACAAATCGAGGA
Organism: uncultured Bacteroides sp.; assembly: GCA_947074235.1. Lineage (GTDB taxonomy): Bacteria > Bacteroidota > Bacteroidia > Bacteroidales > Bacteroidaceae > Bacteroides. Next base: position 16,070 of record CAMTOV010000021.1, read on the forward strand.
AACCGAAGCTTTTATTGAGCGATTTCGCTATCAGGCTACAAAGGCAGTGCAAGTGCAAAGCCGAATTAAGCAGCTAGAAAAGATAAATCGCATCGAGATAGATGAAGAAGATAACTCGTCGCTTCGATTGAAGTTTGTTTGCTCTAGTCGCAGCGGAAATTACCCGGTGATATGCGAAACAGTGGGCAAGTCGTATGGCAGTCAAGTGGTATACAAGGATGTTGATCTCACTATTAATAGAGGTGAAAAAGTAGCTTTTGTTGGTAAGAATGGTGAGGGTAAATCAACCTTGGTGAAGTGTATCTTAAATGAAATAGCCGATTACACCGGCAAGTTAACCCTTGGACATAATGTGCAGATAGGCTACTTTGCTCAAAATCAAGCTCAGATGCTCGATGGTGAGTTGACTGTATTCGATACGATAGATAGGGTAGCAGTTGGAGATATTCGTACTAAAATACGTGATATACTTGGAGCGTTTATGTTTGGTGGTGAAGCCTCCGATAAGAAAGTTAAGGTGCTTTCGGGTGGAGAGCGAACTCGCTTGGCTATGATAAAGCTATTGCTCGAACCTGTGAATCTGTTGATTCTTGATGAGCCTACCAACCACTTGGATATGCGTTCGAAGGATGTGTTGAAGGAAGCCATCAAAGATTTTGATGGAACAGTAATAATTGTTAGTCACGACCGTGATTTTCTAGATGGATTGGCGACTAAAGTATATGAGTTTGGAGGTGGTGCAGTAAAAGAGCACCTTGGCGGTATTTATGAATTCTTGCAAAAGAAGAAGATTGAGAGCTTGAATGAGCTATCTACATCGCCTACAGCAGCCATAGCTAAGGCCAAAGAGGGCGACGCTACTGCTACAGTATCAGACAATAAACTATCTTATGAAGCGCAAAAAGAGCAGAATAAGAAAATAAAAAAACTAGAGAAACAAGTGGCCGACTGCGAAGCGGCTATTGAAAAGAAAGAGGCTGAGATTGCCACTCTAGAAGAAAAAATGGCTACGCCTGAAGGAGCAGCCGACATGAAGTTGTATGAGCAACACCAACAGTTGAAGCAGCAACTTGACACAACTGTCGAAGAATGGGAACAGTTTTCGATGGAACTGGAAGATTTGAAATCTTGACCAAGCGGGTTGAGATAGAAACTAAATAATTTATGAGAGTAACTAAGTATTTACCAATTCTTGCAATCTGCATGATGACAACAGGATGCAACTCAGGCAAGCAACCCAAATCGGGTATCGATCTTGCCAATCTAGACACAACAGCTATTGTTGGTGCCGATTTTTATCAATATGCTTGTGGTGGATGGATGAAAAATAATCCACTAACAGACGAGTATTCACGCTTTGGCTCATTCGACCAACTGGCAGAAAACAACCGCGTTCAGCTTCAGGGGCTGATTGAGGAACTTGCATCAACGCAGCATCCAGATGGTAGCATTGCACAAAAGGTAGGTGGACTTTATAATATTGCAATGGATAGCGTAAAGTTGAATAATGAAGGTATGTCTCCTATTGTAAATGACTTACAACAAATTACTGCTATCAAGCAGCCGTCTGATGTTTATGTGACTCTTGTAGAGATGAGAAAGAATGGTATGAATCCTTATTTCTACCTATATGTTGGTGCCGATGATATGAACAGTGAAATGAACATGGTTCATACTTATCAAGGTGGCCTTGGAATGGGCGAGAGAGATTACTACTTGGAAGATGGTGAAGAGATAAAGGCCATTCGTGAGGCTTACGAAAAGCACATCGTAAAGATGTTTGAACTAGTCGGATATGATGAGGCTCAAGCTCAAAAAGCAATGGAAGCCGTTATGAAAATAGAGCATCGTTTGGCTAAAGCATCGCGCTCTAATGTAGACCTTCGCGACCCAATTGCTAATTACAATAAACGCTCGCTAGAGCAATTGAAAGAGGAATATCCTACTTTCGCTTGGAGCGAGTTTTTGACAAACTCAGATATGGGTGGAGTGCAAGAGTTAGACTTGGGCCAACCCGACTTCATCAAAGAGGTGGAGATGATTATTAATGAAACTCCCGTTGAAGATCAAATTGCTTATCTGCAATGGAATTTAATTAACTCGGCTTCATCCTATCTAAGCGATGAGTTTGTGAACCAAGACTTTGACTTTTATGGCAAAACGATGTCGGGCAAGAAAGAGTTGCAACCTAGGTGGAAACGTGCAGTTTCTTCTGTAAATGGCTCTTTGGGCGAGGCAGTAGGACAAATGTATGTGGAAAAATACTTCCCCGAACAAGCTAAAAAACAGATGTTAGACTTAGTGGGCAACTTGCAAACTTCATTGGGTGAGAGAATCAACAATCTTTCGTGGATGAGCGATGATACAAAGAAGAAAGCTCAAGAGAAATTGGCTACCTTCCATGTGAAAATTGGCTATCCTGATACGTGGAAAGACTATTCTAATTTAACAATCGTTGATGATTCATATTGGGAAAATGTGAAGCGTGCAAACCAATGGGGATATGCTGAGATGATTGACAAAGTGGGCAAACCAGTTGATAAGGACGAGTGGTTGATGACTCCTCAAACTGTGAATGCATATTACAACCCAACTACCAATGAAATCTGCTTTCCTGCTGCCATTCTTCAATATCCTTTCTTTGATATGAATGCCGACGAAGCTTTTAATTATGGAGCTATCGGTGTGGTGATAGGACATGAGATGACTCATGGCTTTGATGATATGGGACGCCAATATGATAAAGATGGAAACTTGAACGACTGGTGGACAGAAGAAGATACTAAAAACTTCAACGAACGTGCACAGGTGCTTGTAGACTATTTTGATAAGATAGAAGTTGCTCCTGGCTTGAATGCGAATGGTAGATTTACGTTGGGTGAGAATATAGCCGATCATGGTGGATTGCAGATATCTCATCAAGCATTCAAAAATGCTACGGCCAACAAACCATTGGAAGTTGTTGACGGATTTACTCCAGATCAACGTTTCTTCTTGGCTTACGCCAATGTGTGGGCAGGCAATGTTCGTCCCGAAGAAATTCTAAGACTAACAAAAGTAGATGAACACTCATTGGGTAGATGGCGCGTGAATGGAGCGCTTCCTCACATCAATGCTTGGAATGAAGCTTTCGGTATAAATTCGGCTGATCCGATGTTTATTGTGGAAGAAGAAAGAGCTTCAATCTGGTAAGTAACTTGACAATTTTTATATGAAAATAAGAAACGCTGATTCAAAAGTTTATGAATCAGCGTTTTTTAATATAGTTTCGGTTCAATTTTATAGACATAATAAAGGTGTAATAATAAGAATTTAGTAACTTTGCGTTCCAAATATTAAATAAATTCAACCCAATAAAGTCATTCCATGTCTGAGTTAAAAAAAATCAAGACCGCATTAGTTTCGGTTTATCATAAAGAAGGTTTGGACGAAATCATTACCAAACTGCATGAAGAGGGAGTTGAGTTCTTATCGACAGGTGGAACTCGTCAGTTTATCGAATCGCTTGGCTATCCTTGCAAAGCTGTTGAAGATTTAACTTCTTATCCTTCAATTTTGGGAGGTAGAGTTAAAACACTTCATCCAAAAGTGTTTGGAGGTATTCTTTGTCGTAGAGACTTAGAACAAGATATGCAGCAAATTGATAAATACGAAATACCCGAAATTGATTTGGTAATCGTTGATCTTTATCCTTTTGAGGCTACTGTTGCATCGGGTGCTGAAGAGGCTTCTATCATCGAAAAGATTGATATAGGTGGAATTTCATTGATTCGTGCAGCTGCTAAGAATTTCAATGATGTGATTATCGTTGCATCTCAAGCTCAATACAAACCTTTGTATGATATGTTGATGGAAAACGGTGCTGCTTCTACTATTGAAGAGCGTCGTTGGATGGCGAAAGAGGCGTTTGCAGTTTCTTCTCACTACGATTCTGCTATCTTCAATTATTTTGATGCTGAAGAGGGCTCTGCTTTCCGTTGCTCAACAAATGATCAAAAAGCGCTTCGTTATGGAGAAAACCCACATCAAAAAGGATACTTCTACGGAGATTTAAATGGAATGTTCGATCAAATTCACGGTAAAGAGATTTCATATAACAACCTTCTTGACATAAATGCAGCGGTAGAGTTGATTGATGAGTTCGAAGATGTGACATTTGCTATCTTGAAACATAACAATGCTTGCGGTTTGGCTTCGCGCCCAACTGTGCTTGAGGCTTGGAATGACGCTTTGGCTGGCGATCCTGTTTCAGCTTTTGGTGGTGTGTTAATCACTAATGCTGTAATTGATAAAGCAACAGCAGAGGAAATCAATAAATTGTTCTTCGAAGTAATCATTGCACCAGACTATGATGTAGATGCTTTGGAGATATTGGGACAAAAGAAAAATCGTATCATCCTTGTACGCAAAGAGGCTAAAATGCCTAAAAAACAATTCCGCTCTTTATTGAATGGTGTATTGGTACAAGATCGTGATTTGAATATTGAACAAACTGCAGATTTAACTGTGGCTACCGATAAAGCTCCTACTCCAGAAGAAGTAGAAGATTTGTTGTTTGCTAACAAAATCGTTAAAAATAGCAAGTCTAACGCTATCGTATTGGCTAAGAACAAACAATTGCTAGCTAGTGGTGTAGGACAAACTTCACGCGTAGATGCATTGAAACACGCAATCGAAAAAGCTAAATCGTTCAACTTTGATTTGCAAGATTCAGTAATGGCTTCTGATGCTTTCTTCCCATTCCCCGACTGTGTGGAAATTGCAGGAAACGAGGGTGTAGTTGCTGTGATTCAACCTGGTGGTTCTTTGAAAGATCAGTTAACTTTCGATTATTGCAACGAACATGGCATTGCTATGGTAACAACTGGCATTCGTCACTTTAAACATTAATAAAACAAAAGATATGGGATTATTTTCTTTCACGCAAGAAATAGCGATGGACTTGGGTACTGCCAATACCATTATCATCACAAACGGTAAAATCGTTGTTGATGAACCTTCGGTAGTAGCACTCGATCGTCGTACAGATAAAATGATTGCAGTTGGTGAGAAAGCCAAACTGATGCACGAGAAAACTCATGAAAACATACGCACAATACGTCCACTTCGTGATGGTGTGATAGCAGACTTCTATGCTTGCGAACAAATGATGAGGGGATTGATTAAACGTGTTAATACACGTAATCACCTTTTCTCTCCTTCGCTTCGTATGGTGATTGGTGTTCCATCGGGTAGTACTGAAGTTGAATTGAGAGCGGTGCGCGACTCTGCAGAACATGCAGGTGGTCGTGATGTATATTTGATATTCGAACCAATGGCTGCTGCTATCGGTATCGGTATCGATGTAGAAGCTCCCGAAGGTAACATGATTGTTGATATAGGTGGTGGTTCAACTGAGATTGCTGTAATCTCTCTTGGTGGTATCGTATCAAACAACTCAATTCGTATTGCGGGTGATGATTTGACTGCAGATATTCAAGAATACATGAGCCGCCAACACAATGTGAAGGTGAGTGAGCGTATGGCAGAACGTATTAAAATTCACGTAGGTGCTGCACTTACCGAACTAGGTGATGATGCTCCTGAAGATTATATTGTACACGGTCCAAACCGTATCACAGCTCTTCCAATGGAGGTGCCTGTTTGCTATCAAGAAGTAGCACACTGTTTAGAGAAATCTATCTCTAAAATTGAAACAGCTATCTTGAGTGCATTAGAGAATACTCCTCCTGAACTTTATGCAGATATCGTACAAAACGGTATTTATCTTGCAGGTGGTGGTGCTTTGCTTCGTGGTCTTGATAAACGTTTGACTGATAAAATTAATATTCCATTCCATATTGCCGAAGATCCTCTTCATGCTGTTGCTAAAGGTACAGGTGTTGCATTGAAAAATGTAGATCGCTTCTCTTTCTTAATGCGATAAGAGTGTGAATAATATAAATGCTCCAATATGGCTATTATTATAATAAAAGCTGTATTGGTGCATTCACATATAACATAGAATAGGTGTCCAATTGTATTTATGCGCAATCTACTCAACTTTATAGTTAAATATAACTATTGGTTTATCTTCCTTATATTAGAAGTAATTTGCTTTATCTTACTGATTCGTTTTAATAACTATCAACAAAGCGTATATTTTACCTCTGCAAATGTGGTATCTGGCAAGATGTATGAAGTGACCAGTGGGATAACTTCGTACTTTCATCTTAAATCGGTGAATGATGACTTATTAGATCGCAACATGGTGCTAGAAAAGCAAATTGCTAATTTAGAAAAAGCGCTGCACGATATAAAAGTAGATTCAACAGAAGTGTCCAGCATTCGCATGTTGAAATCGGATGATTATCTATTGTATAAAGCTAATGTGGTGAACAATAGTTTAAATCATGTGGACAATTATATCACCATCGATGCTGGTTCTTCCTCGGGCATTAAACCCGATATGGGTGTTGTTGATAGAAATGGGGTAGTAGGTATTGTATACAAAACATCTCCTTCTTATTCATTGGTAATCTCTATCCTCAATAGTAAATCGAGTTTAAGTTGTAAGATTTTAGAGAGTGACTATTTTGGCTCGTTAAAGTGGGAAGGTGGTGATACTCAATATGCATATTTGCGTGATGTTCCCCGCCATGCTGAGTTTAAACTAGGCGATACAGTTGTAACAAGTGGGTATTCAACTGTTTTTCCTGAAGGTATAATTGTAGGAACAGTAGACGATATGTATGATTCAAACGATGGATTATCGTATAACTTGAAAGTGAAATTGGCTACAGACTTTGGAAAACTATACAATGTGCGTGTCATTGCGCGCCCTAGTCAGGAAGAACAAAAAGAAATAGAACGAATAACACCTTCTAAATGATATCAAACATAATTCATAAAACACTTTGGTTTATCGGATTGATTCTTCTTCAAGTTTTGATATTGAATCATATCCATATTCTTGGAATAGCCACTCCATTCCTTTATATTTACTTTATCATAAAACAACCCTCCGGAACATCTCGAAATGCACTGATGCTATTGGGCTTTTTAATGGGTATTGTTATCGATATATTTTCAAATACTCCAGGTATGAATGCGGCTGCATCTGTGGCATTGGCTTTTATTCGTCCTACTTATTTAAGGCTTTTTACACCGCGTGATTTATTAGATAGCATTACTCCTTCATTAAAATCAATGGGGTTAGGCTCCTATTTTAAATATATCGTTGCGTGTGTGTTTACTCAACTGTTTATATTGCTCACCATTGAGTTCTTCTCATTTACTACTATTTGGATGTTGTTGTTTCGAATTGTTGCTTGCTCTATTCTTACTATAGCTTGCATCATGGCTGTTGAAGGTATAAGAAAATAAGATGATAAAAGACTATGTATTAGAAAAACGAAAGTTTGTGATAGGGGGTACAGCCATTTTGATTGTACTTATCTATTTGATACGTCTTTTCGTTTTACAAATTTCTACCGATGATTATAAGAAGAATGCCGATAGCAATGCATTCTTGAACAAAACTCAATATCCTTCTCGTGGTGCAATTTACGATCGTAATGGGCAATTGCTTGTATTTAATCAACCAGCCTACGATATAACAGTTGTGCCCCGTGAGATGTCAAACTTAGACACACTTGATCTTTGTAAAACACTCAATCTTACTGAAGATCAATTTCTGAAGATCATGGTTGATATGCGTGATAGACGTAGAAACCCTGGTTACTCTCGTTATACCCATCAAGTGTTTTTATCTCAGCTCTCGGCAGAAGAATGTGGGGTATTTCAGGAAAAGCTTTTTAAATATCCGGGATTCTATATTCAACGACGCACAATTAGACAATATACGTACAATTCGGCTGCTCATGCTTTAGGAGATATTGGAGAGGTTTCTGTCAAAGATATCGAGAACGATGACTATTATGTGCGTGGAGATTATATCGGCAAACAAGGCATTGAGAAATCATACGAATCTTATCTTAGAGGAGAAAAAGGGGTAGAAGTTCTATTACGTGATGCTCATGGTCGTATTCAAGGCAACTATATGGATGGGGCTTTAGATCGTCCTTCTGTTCCAGGCAAGAATTTAACATTGGGGCTTGATATACAGTTGCAAATGTTGGGTGAAAAGTTGATGAAGAATAAGATTGGCAGTATTGTTGCTATCGAACCTGAGACTGGTGAAATACTTTGCTTGGTTTCGTCTCCTGATTATGATCCTCATTTAATGATTGGTCGTCAACGTGGAAAGAATCATTTGATGTTGCAACGCGATAAAAAGAAACCACTACTCAATCGTGCTGTGATGGGTACTTATCCTCCTGGTTCCACTTTTAAAACAGCTCAAGGACTTGTGTTTCTTGAGGAAAATATTATTCAAGAAAACTCGCCGGCTTTTCCTTGTAATCATGCTTTTACATATGGTGGTCTGCGTGTAGGATGTCATGCACACGGTTCTCCACTTCCATTGATACCTGCTATTGCTACATCATGCAATGCTTACTTCTGTTGGGGGTTGTTCAGAATGTTTGGCGATAAGAAATATGGTTCATCACAAGAAGCCATTACTGTATGGAAAGATCACATGGTATCTCAAGGGTTTGGTTACAGACTAGGAGTAGACATTCCTGGTGAAAGTAGAGGCTTTATTCCCAATGCTCAATTCTATGACAAACCTTATAATGGCCGTTGGAATGGACTGACGGTGATAAGTATCTCCATTGGTCAAGGTGAAATTACAACAACTCCTTTGCAAATTGCTAATCTTTCTGCTACGATAGCTAATCGTGGTCACTTCATGACCCCACATCTAGTTAAGGAAATTGAAGATAATGAACTCGATCCAATGTTCACCACTCCAAATATTCCCACAATTGAACGAAGACATTACCAATCTGTGGTAGAAGGTATGCGCGCAGCTGTTACAGGAGGTACTTGCAGAGTAGCTGGATACATATTCCCAGAAGGTGAGATATGCGGTAAGACCGGAACTGCTCAAAACCGTGGTCATGACCACTCTGTGTTTATGGGATTTGCTCCAATGAATAACCCTAAAATAGCTATTGCGGTTTATGTTGAAAATGGTGGTTTTGGTGCTACCTATGGAGTACCAATCGGTACATTGATTATGGAACAATATTTAAAAGGTGAGCTTTCACCTCGTAGTCAAGCAATGGCCGATGATTTTAGTAAAAGAGTAATATATTATGGTGACGAGGAGAGATAGTTTATGGAAAACCCTTGATTGGGTTACAATCTGCATTTATCTGCTTCTTATCATAGCGGGCTGGTTCAGTGTGTGTGGAGCAAGCTACGACTATGGTGATAGAGACTTTCTTGATTTCTCTACCCGTACCGGCAAACAGTTTATTTGGATTATTTGCTCCTTTGGTCTGGGCTTTGTGCTGCTGATGCTTGAAGATCGCATGTATGATATGTTCTCATATCTGATATATGCCGGTATGATAGCGCTTCTTATAGTAACCATATTCATAGCTCCCGATGTAAAGGGATCTCGGTCTTGGTTGCAGTTAGGTCCCGTGAGTCTACAACCTGCAGAGTTTGCTAAGTTTGCTACAGCATTAGTACTGGCCAAATACATGAATAGCTATCTCTTCAATATTAATAAGACAAAGAATTTTCTTGTAGTTTTGGCGCTTGTATTTCTTCCGATGATTCTCATCATTCTTCAAAAAGAAACAGGGTCAGCATTGGTTTATTTAGCTTTCTTCTTGATGTTTTATCGAGAAGGAATGCCAGGTGTAGTCTTGTTTTCAGGGATATGTGCTGTCTTGTTTTTTGTCGTTTCCATTCGTTTTGATCAAGTGTTTATTGCAGATACACCTACACCTATTGGAGAGTCGGTAGTACTTTCGCTTATAATTTTATTCTCGGCAGTTATGCCTCGAATATATTTAAAGAAGTGGGATGTCACTCGTAATGTGCTTTTAGCGTCTTTACTAATCTTTGGAATAGCCTTTTTTGTATCAGAGTATATCGTTCACTTTAATCTTGTGTGGGTGCAATGGGGACTATGTGCTATGTTGATTTGCTATTTCATCTATTTAAGCTTAACTGAGCGTCAGCGCACCTATATACTAATAAGTATATTTGCAATTGGTTCTATCTGCTTCATGTATTCGAGCGATTATGTTTTCGATAATATCCTCGAACCTCACCAACAAATGCGTATTAAAGTGGTGTTGGGGATGGAGGATGACCCAACTGGTGCGGGATATAATGTAAATCAATCGAAGATTGCCATTGGCTCAGGAGGATTAACAGGTAAGGGCTTTTTAAATGGCACTCAAACAAAACTCAAATATGTGCCCGAGCAAGACACTGATTTCATCTTTTGTACCATTGGCGAAGAGCAAGGGTTTGTAGGTTCGGCCATAGTATTGTTTCTTTTCTTAGCTCTAATATTGAGACTAATATCGATATCAGAGCGACAACCCTCTACGTTTGGGCGTGTTTATGGCTACTCAGTGCTGAGTATCTTCCTATTTCACCTCTTCATCAATATTGGGATGGTGTTGGGTTTAACACCGGTGATTGGCATTCCTTTGCCATTCTTTAGCTATGGTGGTTCTTCCTTGTGGGGATTTACAATACTTCTCTTTATCTTCCTACGCATCGATGCCGGAAGAAAGCAACGCTTGTAATACTACTTGCTTATATGTAATCCGATATCGTGTATGCCTTTAATTTTATTGTCATACATAATATGGTTAATCTTCACCACATAATTTCCCGAATCTCTTACAAAGATGGGATTAAGGGGCTTGCTCTTCTGATAAAAGCAACTCCAGCTTTGGTCAGTTCTCTTTCCATCTTCATCGGCCAATACAAATTGCAGTGTATCCACATCCAAAGTATCATTTCCTTTGAAGTTGTGTCGTATCTCCAACCATAAGTCACGATAGGGATACATGTTGCTGCTTCTTACCTCTGTGTTGAGATAGAGTAATATGAGTGAATCGCTGATGGGAATATTAAAAAGAAGTGTATCATTCTTCTCCCACCCCGTAGATGGGGTAGGAGTATAAGAATAATATATTTTTTTATCATTGCAAGCTATAGCAACGCATATTGTTAGGGTAAAAGCAAACCAGCGAACTAGAAATTTCATTCTCCCTTTTTATTATTAGGTCTTTCGTTATTCTGTTTTGGTCTTTCGCTTCTTTCTCCCCTTTCTCTATCACCCCTTTGTGCATTGCGCTCATTATTGTTACGATTAGGACGATTATTATTCCTTCTCTCGTTTCTTGGGCGTTGTTGGTTTTGCTCTCCCTTTTGTGGTTGAGCCTGTTGCTGTTGTTGTTGAGGTTTGTTTCCTTCAGAGCGATTATCTCTTTGCCCCTCTTGCTGTGCTGGGCGATTATTGTTGCTTCTTCTTTTCTTTTTATTACGATTGCCACCTTCGCCTGAACCTTGTTTTCTACGTTCTCTATCAAAGCGAGTTAAGCTCTCCTGTTCTAATAAATCAACGGGTTTTTGAGGCTCAGCTTTAGCATGTTCGGGAGCAAGGTTGTCGGGCTTCATTCCTTTCTTATTCATATTGATAATCTCGAATGCTCGCTTGCCAGTGATTGTAACCAAGTTGGCAGGGAACGATTTATCTGTAGAATAAGAGATATGATTGCTCAAGATATCCGCTTTAAAGAAGAAGTAAGTACCATCTTTCGTTTCCAACTGAATCTCTCTCGATGGCAAACGTTTTTGTGCCTCTACATAGCAATCAACTTCGTAGTTTAAACAACATTTCAATTTTGCGCACTGTCCTGCAAGTTTTTGTGGATTGAGCGATATGTCTTGAAAACGAGCCGCACTGGTTGATACCGAAATAAAGCTAGTCATCCAAGTAGCGCAGCAAAGCTCTCTACCGCAAGGACCGATACCACCAATTCTGCCAGCCTCTTGTCGTGCACCAATTTGTTTCATTTCGATGCGCACGCGGAAGGCTTCGGCCAACACCTTAATCAATTGTCTAAAGTCAACACGTTCATCAGCTATGTAGTAGAAGATAGCTTTATTGCCATCCCCTTGATATTCCACATCGCCAATCTTCATGTTCAAGTTTAAGTTAGATGCTATCTGTCTTGAACGAATCATGGTAGCATGCTCTTTCTCTTTTGCTTCATCAAATTTCTCCATGTCTACCGGTTTTGCTTTGCGGTATACACGTTTAATCTCAGCATCCGGTTTCAAGTTTGCCTTTTTCATTTGCAATGGCACTAATCTGCCTGTCAGTGTCACCGTACCAATATCATGTCCAGGTGTAGACTCTACAGCTACGATGTCACCCTTTTCAAGTTTCAGTTTGTTGCTATTGCGATAATATCCCTTGCGGGTGTTCTTAAATTGAACCTCTATCATATCGCTCTCTTCCTCGTTGCCGGGAATGTCAGCTAGCCAATCATATGTGTTGAGCTTTTTATCTTGTCGGGAGCAGCCTTTGCAGCATAGCCCACCGC
>CAMTOV010000022.1 GCA_947074235.1 uncultured Bacteroides sp.
TACTGCCCAACTTACCACAAAGAGAAATCGCCTTATCGCGAACCTTACTACCTAGTGAGCAATGATGGCAAACGCTTTCGTCTATCTTTCGATTGCAAGAAGTGTGAAATGAAAGTGAGTGCCGAAGCATGAAACCAATGGGTAGCAACATACTGAATGTAAGACGTTTACTTCAAAAACATGGTATTGGTTTGTTGTTACTTAATCTATTGATAATCAGTATAGCACTGGCAAGCTGTGGTCAGCATGCTGGCAAGGGCGAGTCAGCAGACTGGCAAGGGCTTGCCACCGACTCAACCAAGCCTTGCCAGCAAAGGCACTATGCGGTAAACTCCAACTTCGAGCTTTTTGATGATTCTATTCTGTTGGAGCGTCTTCCCATCAAAGACTCTTATGCGCTGTTGCATAAGGGTGATCAAGTGGTAGTGGCGGAGTTTGATGTCTTCCCGGCCGATAGCATAGATAGCATTTGGGTAAAGCTAGCACACTCCGAAGAAATACAAGGATGGGTACGTGAGAAGGAGTTGATAGAATTTTTTGTGCCAACAGATAGTATTTCGGAGGCTATCTACATCTTTAGTCATACGCACGTTTCTTATTTCATTATCATCTTTGCGCTGTTTGTTGTAATGCTTATTGTACGGGCATTCAGGCGCAAACAGTTAAAGCTAGTCTACTTCAACGATATAGATAGCATCTACCCTGTATTGCTTTGTTTGATTGTATCGTTTAGTGCCACCTTATATGAATCGATGCAACTATTTGCCCCAGATATGTGGCAATACTTCTATTTTAACCCTACTCTATCGCCGTTTAAAACGCCTTTTATTCTCGGCATATTTTTAGCCAGCTTTTGGGTATCGCTTGCAGTATTTATTGCTGTAATCGACGATTCGTTTAAACAGCTTCGCCCCATCGCTGCTATCTTCTACCTGCTAGGAGTGATGTCGGCATGTATATTCTGCTATTTCTTTTTTATCTTCACTACTCATTATTATATCGGGTATTTATTTATGGCAGCATTTATTGCGCTGTTTATAAGAAGAGTGATTCGCTCTGTAGGTTATAAGTATTGTTGTGGCAAGTGCGGAAAGCGAATAAAGAGCAAAGGTATTTGTCCGCATTGTGGGACTGAAAATATCTAGATTAATTTGCGATTATGATGCACAAGTAATTAAAATTCAATAACATGTGGTTTTACATCAGCATCATGGTTTGCCAAGGTTTCTATACAATTTGGATTTTCTGACATTTGTTTAACCCATTTCAAAGAGGTGATGAGTTGCTCTTTATTTTGCATCACACCAGGCAATATCATTTCTTCCCACGATTTTTTTCCATAACCGCAATCACTAGATAAAAGCACATATTTTCCGTTGTTCTGTATCAACGTAGCCGCAAGTCCCTTGCTGTGTCCGGGTACATAAACAAATTGTAAAGTATCATCTCCAAACAAATCGTATGATTGATGGTAGGGTCCATAAGAAGATTGAGTGAAATTGAAAAAGTCTAGTTTGATGCCATGCCACATAGTACGAGAGTAGCGAACTGGATCTATCTCTGCACCTTGATAATCGAGCTTACTCACTAAAATACGTTTTGCATCTTTCACTAATTTTAATCCACTCACATGATCACAATCGAGATGAGATAATACTAAGTAATCTATATCAGAGGGCTTATAGCCAAGAGTGGCTAATTGTTCATTAATGGCTTCTCCATTGGGTAAATAGGCTTTGTTGACCATATAGAGCAAAGGCCCTAAATATTTAAATTGATTAATGCGTACATCGGTATGCCAACCGGTATCTATTAGAACCAAGCCTTTGGGATGCTCAATCAAATAAGCAGATACAGGAAGAGCCATTCGGTGCTTCTTTGAACGAAACAAACCAGTGAAAGCCAAAGGATTCATACTTCCCTCGTTGAAAGGTAGCATACTATCTACTACTACCGTGCCACAGTGCAATACATGAATTTTAATAGTTACCATAAGTATTTGTCTATGACCTATATAAACAGGATATTCACAGATATAGTTCAGATTTTAGAAAGCAACAATAAAAGCAAAAAAAGTCTGCAAGCTCAAGAAGAGACTTGCAGACCTTTCAACAATGAATGTGCTTACTTATATTATTTTGTAAATGTTATCGTATTTGGATTAGACGACATATTAAGCGATATTGTGTATGTTCCGTCAGCTGCAAGAGTAATGTTTGCACCATCATTGTAAGCTGGATAAGGTACACCCACAGCTGCAGGACCTGCAAAGCCTCTATTCATACCCCAATCGGCATTCATACGAACTTTGAATTCATCTGTAGCAGCAAGGCTAACTGTCAATGTCCAAAGGTTAGAAGACGAATCATAAGTAAATTCTTCATCACCACCCCATCCATTGAATGAGCCAATTAAACCTACTTTTTCTATTTTAGTTAATTGAAGTGTTTCTTGAGCCATATCTACTTTAACGTAGTAATAACCACTAGGCACAGCAATATTGCTACTTACTCCATATATACCTTCTGCATGATAATCGTCAGTCCATTCAATTATACCACCGAAATCATTTTGCCAAGCTGGTACTGGACAGAATTTGAATTCACAAATAGCGCCACCGCCGGCGTCAACTAAATTAACACCACCTTCGAAGAGACCTTCTCCATTTCCTTGCAATGTAGGAGCAGTTGCAGGACTCCAGCCTTGATGACTACCTGGAAGATATAATTGTACAGGATATGAAGTACTCAAGAACTTCACATTATATGGATGACAAGTGACATCTACAATTACATTATATTCACCTGTTTCTTTAGTAAACATAGCATTCGCACCATTGTCAAATACATTACCATCTCCCATAGAAGAAGTCCAGTTGTTATTTAAACGGAATTTGTATTCTTCGCCACCTGTTAGCGTTGTAGTTACAGAGAATGTTCTATCCGCAGCATTGTATGTCATTGGAGTTTCTTCACCCCAACCACCAACAGTAGCCGAACCGATAAGACCCATTGAAGTTACCTTAAACATAGTAAGCTTATTAAACTTCTTATTCAAAGCAATGCGATACATACCCGATGGTACTGCAATGTCGCCACCAGCAGAAGATACCATACCAGATACAACAGTATTTCCATCACCATCTGTTGTTACTTCAATATCTACCCCACCAATTGCATTATCCCAAGTTGGATCTGGACAGAATTTAAACATAGTATCACCACCATCTTCAGTAGTCAAATCGATAAAGGCTTCATAATAACCCTTAGTAGAAGTACTTTGTACAATGGTTGCTGCAGTTGCAGGGTTCCATCCTTGATAGTTGCCTGGCAAATACATCACTGTTGGGAAAGTAGCTAAATAGGTAGTAATATTGATTGTAGCGGGTTCTGAAGGAATTCCCTCTGGAATACTCTCACAATAGGCCATTACTACGAATTGAATATCAGCAGCAGAACCTTCAGGAGCACCAGCAGAAATTGCAGCTTCATTCCATTCATCAACTGTTTTATAGAAAGTTCCATCCGTAAGACCAGATGCTACTTCAATTTGTTCACCACCATTGTAAGATACAAATGCGCTGTAAGTAACTGCTTCACCATAAGTCAAGCGAGCTTCTGACCAACTTATTAACGATATCTCAGCAAGTGGATCTGTTATATCAAGAACTATTTCACTAACATCAGGAATAATCACAGCAGAAACAGCATTACCATAAGAGTAAACAGTCATCATTTCTTTATTAGAAGTAGTAGATACTACACCATCAGTAGCAACAACAGTAAAATTAAGGTTGAAGCTAGAGTTTTCTGGAATACCAGTAAATCCACTCAATGCTTTTTGGAAATTTGCTTTACTCATGCTTATACTCAAATCGGTAGTAGGAGAACCAATCTGTATCTTTTGAGAACCTTGATACTCTGCAAAAAGAGAGTATTGAGTTTCACCTGGAATAAAACGAGCAGCTTTCCATGCCCACACAATATCTTCAGACATTGTGTTTTCTGTCATCAAAATAGAGCCATTATTAGTCAGAACAGGTGCAGTAGGATTCTTTGAGAAAGAATCTTCTATATCGTCCTGGCAGGCTACGGCAGCCATCATTACGATGGCAGCCGCGAATATGTATTTAAAGTACTTTATCATAATTGTTCGATTTTAAAGTTATCACTTCCCATTATTGTTTTACTAGTTCTAGTACAAATGGAGTGCGGTTGGCATGTAGCTTCACAATGTAAGTTCCAGATTCAGGTACAGAGATATTATCTGCGCCTGTAGCCAACTCAAATCCTCCTGATACTGCAGCACTTGCCACACCGGTTGTTCCCCAGTTAAGATCCCATCCGCCATTTGCTCTGATTTTAATTCCTTGACCAGCTGCCAATTCTAATGGTTCTGTTAACCAAGCACTTTCAAGTGAGTTGTAAGTGAAAATAGCATCACCACCCCAACTATTAAAATCGCCAATCAAACCAATATATTTACCAATATTTCTCTTATCAATAGTCATTACAGATGTATTAACTGTTACTTGGAAAATATTACCTTCATCAAGAGGCATTGATAAGTTGCTATCAGCTTGTTCTGGACAATCCCAAGATGGTGTAAGGAAGTTATATCCCCAGTTATCTGCCGACCAGTTTTGTTCTGCTGTTACTTTAAAGTATGAGCGCGTTGCATCTCCATTACCACCTGAAATCGTAAAGTCAACCATACAAGTGTATTGATTTGTACCTCCGGAAGTTTCCCAGAATATAGGAGCTTCACCAATTGTCCAACTATTGAACTCACCACATAAGTGATACCATTTAAGGGCTGCCATAAATGTGGTAACTGTAAATGAATTAGAGAGTTCAGAATTAATGGGATCAAACTGATCAGTACCATTCATACTAGCACTAACATAAGCCTTCATAGTAGCTGTTTCATTTGGCAATACACCTAAACCGTTTATAACAGCACCATTCAAATCGCCTTTGGTAATAGAAAAGGAGTTAGAGAAAGATGTACCTAGCAATGTAGACTCGGAACCCGATTGTAAGTAAACCGAATATTGAATTTGCAATGGTTGTCCAAAATCTGCAGCCTTCCAAGTAAAGATTACACTCTCAGTATCAGAGTTAGTAGCATTAACAATTACATTGCTACATTTTCCAATTACAGGAGCCACAAACTGGCTTGGAGAGCTTACCTCTTTGATTTCTATATCATTTTTACAGGATACAGCCGCAAGAGCTATAACTGCAAACATTGTTATATATTTTAATAATTTCATATTATTTCTTTTTTGAGATTATACATTGACTAGAATTAATAACCAGGATTTTGTGTCAAATTCGGGTTTTCATTAATCTCTGTTTGAATAATTGGATAAATAGTTCTCCAGCTATCTAATGCCACCTTACCGTTAGGAATATTACCTTTCATAGGCCAAGGGAAAGACATTGAAGTGAAATATCCATAACGAATCAAATCAGTACGACGTTGGCCTTCCCACATGAATTCGCAAGCACGTTCTTTCAACAAAAAGTCTAAATCGATAGATGATGGCATATCCAAACCAGCACGAGTACGCAATTGTTTTACATAGTTCATAGCAGTAGCATCTGTAGTAATACCACCATCTAAGCGAGTTTGAGCTTCTGCATAAGCCATATACATTTCAGCTAAACGAATAACTGGGAAATCTATAGAAGAGAAGTTAGTAAATGAATCACTAGAAGTTAGATTGCCTTGTGAATCGCGACTTGTGTATTTCCAACATACCCAACCCGATTGAGTTGAAGCTTTATCAAATGCTTTAGTGTGACCAACATTGTACAAGAAAGCACGCTTATCACTTGTAGCACGGTTATATCCTAATCCACTTTTAGCTTTCCAATCTACACCTTGCAATTCAAAGTTATTTTCTACATATTCAGCAGACACATGATAACCGTTCCAACGTTCACGATTAACCATAGCACCTTCAGGATATCCTAATTCATTAGCAACTGCAATACTAGCAGCATCATACATAGAACCAGAAACCAAATGTGTAGTACCTCCCCAAGTTTGAGTAAAGTCTCTATCGTATGCGATTGAGAAAATCATCTCTTTTTGTGAATTAGCATTTGATCCATTGTCTTGCAAGAAAAGTTCTTCATAGTTAGGACACAAGTTATAACCCATAGCAATTGTTGCAGCAGCAGCAGCTTTAGCATCTGCCCAACGTGGAGTACCTGTGTAAACTTCAGCATTTAGATATAAGCGAGTCAATAAACCTTGAGCTGCACCTTTATTTACACGTGGATAAGCCACTTGACCATAATTTGGCAAATCAGATTCTGAAGAAACAAGTTCTTTTAGTTCTTTTTCAATCCATTCAAACAAAGCAGGTCTACCAATTTGTCCAGGAATAGGACCTGCAATATTTTCTTCTGTTGCAAAAGGAGGATTACCATAAAGATCAATCAACAAATAGTATGAGAAAGCACGTAAGAAGCGAGCTTCAGCACGAAGTGCTGCTACACCATCTGTTTTGTTACCAGCAGTTTGAATTAAGAACTCATTTGCACGAGTGATACTCACCATACATCTTGTATATACTGCAATAATTGCTTCATTGTCGGCAGCTGTCCAAATATTAAATTGGATGCCTGTCATATAACTATCACCCCAAATACACTTCAATGCATCTGTAGAAGCTTCGTTCAAAATCATATATTGACGCATTAGGTCACTTTGACCTGCATCGGCTACAGCGATATCCGAAGATCCCGGATCGTTTTGACTTACCAAAGAGAAAGATGCATATATATATGCTAATCCTTTTTCTGTGCTTTCTAAGGTACCATCATAAGCTTGATCAACCGACTTATCAGTCTCGTTTAGGGGCTGAGTATTTAAATCGTTGATACAAGAATTCATTGATAACGCTAATGATGCTATAGCTATACTGTATAATAACTTTTTCATATTCATATTACTCATCAATCGTTAGAAGTTAATGTTTAGACGAACTGTGTAAAGACGTGGACGTGGAATTAAGTTACCGTCTACACCATCAGCTGATGTTAGCTCTGGGTCCATACCTTTGTATTTAGTAATTGTAAATACATTTTGTACTGAACCTGCTACGCGAATATTACCACCCCAGTGTTTGAAATTTCTGAAAGTGTAACCCAAGTTGATATCATCCATTTTGAAGAATGATGCATTTTCAAGGAACATATCTGAGTATTTTTGTTGCTCTGTATTGGCAGCTGTCCAACCTGTTTTTAAACAGTATGTAGTAAGATTATTCAAATAGCCTTTAGAGTAGTCGTCAGAATATGAAGTTGAATTACCCATAGCAACTCTGTTCAAAGCATAACCTCCAAATGAAGCATGTGCATTAAAACCAAAGTCCCAATTCTTATAAGTTAATTGTGTTCCTAATCCAAAGAAGAATTTAGGTGTTATACTTTTACCTGTGATGTAACGGTCTTTTTCTGTGATTTCACCATCACCATCACGATCTACAAATACATTTTGAATTGGGCTTCCAAATTCGTCGTAAGCTTGTTGATATAGGAAATAAGTATAAGGAGTGTATCCTACACGGTAAAGTGAAGTTTTGCCACCAGTACCACCCATACCAGAACCTACTTGTACACCAATGTAATCGTCTGATGGAGTATTAGTCAATTTAGTAATCTTAGTATTTTGGAAAGTACCATTCAAGTTGATTGACCAACGCCAATCTTTGCTTTCAATTGGAATAAAGTTAAGATTAAACTCAATACCCTTATTCTCCATATTACCCACATTTGAAATTACAGTGTTAGAGAAGTTAGAACCCATTGGAGTTGTAACGTCATTCAACAAGTCGTAAGTTTTACGCAAGTAAGCATCTACCGAACCGTTGATGCGGTTGTTCAAGAAACCAAAATCTAAACCTACATTATATGTTTCTGTTGTTTCCCATTTAATATCTGGATTGTAAGCAGCAGGAGCTAAAGTAGTAATCCAACCACCATTCCATGGAATTTGAGTTACCAATGAATTTGATTCTGTATAGTTAGGCATGTAAGCGTAGCAACGATCCATACCTATATCTTGTTGACCAGTTCTACCCCAACCTAAACGAAGTTTCAAATTTGATAAAACTTTAGAGTCAATCAAAAAGTTTTCTTGAGAAAGGTTCCACGCCAAAGCTACAGATGGGAATAAGCCCCAACGATTCTTTTTAGCGAAACGAGAAGAAGCATCTTCACGAACAGAAACTGTTGCCAAATATTTTGATTTGTAAGAGTAGTTCACACGACCAAAGAATGAAATCAAATAATACTCTTTTGCATCTTGAGGTGCTTTTTTATAAACTTCGTCACGGTCACTATTGTAATATTGTGTTTGATTGTAGCGTACATAGTTGTGCTGCCAAGAATAACCAGCCATCACATCAATACGATTTTCATTAAACTCTTTATTATAGTTACCATAGAATTCCAACAATGTATTAGCATTGTAGTTTGTATAATCGTTTAGATAATCTTCTGCACCATTACTTTTAGAAGCGAATGAACCAATCTCTGCATAAGTTTTACCTTTTGTTTCAGCGATATCATAACCTAAGTTCAAGTTGAAGCGTAAGTCTTCAAAACCATGAATCTTATAATCAACTTGCAGGTTACCAATTGAACGCAAAGTATGATTTTTGTTATTGTTATCATAAAGTTGAGAAAGAGGATTCACACTAGCCATGTTGTTAGCTGAACCATCTGGTGACAACCAGTTCCAGTATCCATTACAAAGTGTTGTATTGATACAACCATCAGGATGAGTGAAATAAACAGGTTGAGTAGGGTCGAAAGAAATAGCATTACCAATTGCTCCTTGGTTAGCATAATTTGTATGGTTGTAGATACCTTTCAAATTCACATTAATAGATAAGTGTTCTTTAAAGAACTTAGGAGCTAAAGTAATACCTACATTAGCACGTTGATTATCACCAACTTTTAATGTAGCCTCATCATAATTATAGCCTACGCTTACACGATAAGGGAATGTACCTCTTGCATTACCATACAAACTCACATTTTGGTCAGTAGAAAATGCTATACGATAAATTTGATCTTGCCAGTTTGTTTTAGCTTTTCCCATCAATGATTGGATGGTTTGACCACGATAAGATTCTGTGCCATATTGTTGAGTTACATAATCAATAAACTCATCAGCAGTTAAAACATCAGTTTGTGTTGTGTTTTGTTTCAAACTGTAGCTAGAGTTGTAACTAAGTTGCATTTTAGAGCCTGTACCTTTTTTAGTAGTAATGATGATTACACCATTAGATGCACGCGAACCATAAATAGCTGTAGCTGATGCATCTTTCAATACTGTATAAGATTCAATATCATTGGGATTTACAGAAGAAAGAGGGTTACCCATACCGGCACCACCTTCACCTGTTACTGGCACACCATCAATTACAATCAATGGATCATTTGATGCATACAATGATGCTGCACCACGAATACGAATTGTTGAGGACTCACCTGGAGCACCAGATGCAGGAGTAACTAACAATCCAGGAACCTTACCTTGCAACATTTGTGCAGGAGAAGTAATTGCTCCACGGTTGATTTCATCAGCCTTGATTGCTGTAACCGAACCAGTCATATCATTCTTTCTTACTGTACCGTAACCAATTACAACTACAGCTTCAAGAACTTCCGAGTCATCTTCCATTGTTACCACCACAGTAGGAGCTGCTGCTACATCAACTGTTTTATAACCAATAAATGAAATTTGAAGAATTGAGCCTTGTGGAACGGTCAATGTAAAATTACCGTCTAGGTCGACGATTGTCCCATTGTCAGGTTGTGCCTTTTCTACGACATTTGCACCCATCATCGGTTCACCCAGAGCATCTTTTACATGTCCTCTGACAGTGACCTGTTGTGCAAAAACACCAACAGACATGAATAACCCTAATAACAAGGGAAGAATCATTCTGAAGATTCTAAGATTAACTTGCTTCATGTATCAAAAAATTAAAGTTAACAAATATGATTAATTATAATATCGTGTAGATAGAGTTGCCTCTATCGGTATATTTCTTAGTTCGGTTACATCCTACTCATTAGGTAAGATTAGCTCATGACATAACATGACACTACAAAAATAGATTTCAAACCAAACAATTGTATAAAAAATGATATAAAATACATATACATCTTAATGCAAACGTTTGCAATAACCATTGAATATGATTGATTTATAGATTACTTAAGATACTGGTTATTAATAAATCATGATACACAAAGAGTCATATCGTGACCAAAACGTCAGGTTAATTATTGATTTTCCTATAAATTATCAAACTAGTACATTCATAAATATTATACATTAACTGTTAGTTAATATATAAAGCAATAATTCTAAATAAAGAGAAATAGAGTCCAACACCGACTGTTTAGTTGAAACTATTTAAAGCCGAAGAGGGCTGACCATTTGTTTTAAATGCACCCATATCATAAGCATTCCATCCTAAGGTATTATAGATTGCGGGCTTCCAACCTCCATATACTTGAGGCTCCCAGTAGAAAACACCAGCACATTGATTCAGCGCCTTTGCTTTTGTCATGAAATCGTTCATTACTTGTGTTGCCAAAGCTTCGTTGCTTTGCTTCGTACCAATTTCACAAATCATCACGGGAGTGCCATAGGTATCTCCTAATGACTTGATATGATTTAGACAGAGCGTGTTCATTTCATTCCATCCTTTTGTAGAGTGTGTTTGAGGATAATGGGAAAGTCCTATCATATCCCACTTGCCACCGGCAGCCTTAAAATCTTTAAACCACCAGTCGTTATCTTCCCATCCATTGTCTATATGTACAATCACGATTGTATTTGGAAAGATATTTTTTGCAGCATTATATCCGGCGTTGCTCATTTGTGCATATTGCGACCAATGGTTTAAGTCACCATTATCATTCCACAGTTGTCCATCAGGCCAAAGCATACCATTACGAGTTTCATTGCCTACTTGCACCCATTTTGGAGTTATACCTTTTGCTTTTATTGCAGTAAGCACATCAGTAGTATGAGATGAGATTGCTGAAGTTAGTTGTGTTAATGTCATACCCTCCCATGCAGCAGGTTTATATTGTTGTCCGGGATCGGCCCACCAATCGCTGTAATGAAAATCAATCATTACATCTAACCCCAATTCATGAGCACGCATTGCTTTATTCACAACATCTGTCTTGCCACACCAATCCGCATCTTTAGGGTCAACCCAAACACGCAGTCGAATGGCATTCATGCCAATTTCTTTCATTAAAGCAAAACAATCAGTATTTGTATTGGAAGAGTTTTTAAATATAATGCCATCATTCTCCATCTGAGTAACCCAGCTGATATCGGCCCCCTTTGCAAAAGTAGAATTTACAGGTTCATCTGGTTTTTTAGTCTCTTCAGAGTCGTTATTGTTTGCGCAAGCTATTATTCCTAGTGAACAGATAATAGCTAGAATAAGCCATTTCATGTTTTTCATATTGTGTTGTATTATATTAGTATGTTGGCAAAAATAGTAAACATTTTTAGAAAACTAACACACCAATCATTATTTTAACACAGACATAAAAAAGTGGGAATAAAAAGTGTTGCGCCTTTCACCTATCTAGCCGAAAGATATGGCGATGATATAGCCGTAGTATGAATAGATGCACATCCTGACATTAACCTACCATATGATGGATATACTAGTTATCATGCAATGGTTTTAACAACCTGTTATGACATGGGTGATAGCGAGATTATGAATCAACTGCCTGCCAAAATTAAAGTTTCAAATTCAATACTTGTAGGATTGTGCTCGTGGGATGAAGGCATATCAAAAATTGCTATTCACTTCGATTTGGATGTATTAGATTCAAATGAGATGATTGCAGGTGTAGGTGTAGATCCAAATGGTATGAAGATAGCAGAGACAGTGAGGTTGATTCAAGACATTGCACAGCAATACGACGTAGAAGGTTTGACAATAGCCGAACCTATGCCACGCATTGCTATCAAACTGAAATGTATTCTTAGTGAAATGCCTTTACTTAAAGATTAATTAAACGCTCAACACATGCCAAAATCGTTGCGGTAGATAGATATTAGAGATATCTACTGCCGCAGCAAACAAGGGTGCTATCTGTTGAGGAGTGAAACCAGCAATGCCACAACCTATTTCGGTGACGTAGAAGCGTAGTTCGGGATGCTGTTGTGCATAGTCAATAAAATCATCAACGTATGGTTGAATAGTATCAGCACCGCCCTGCATAGTAGGGATAGCATAGCATTGTCCGGTAGGCCCTACTCCTACGCCCATTTGTGCACCTAGCCTCTGAGCAGCAAAGCGTGCTGCACCTCCCACATGTCTACCCTGCAAATTACTTCCAAACACAAATACCTCATTGGGCTGAAGCGATGTAATGTTATCAGGAGTTATTCTTTTGTTTACCATAATAGATGTATTAATTACTAAGATTTATAACAAAGAAAGAATTAATTTGATTTGTTTCCAAGGGCTGAGCACACCTTGTTATCAAAAGCGACAACGCACTTCAACACCGAATTGACGTGGTCGACCTTTTTGCATAAAGCCATTACCCATTGATTCAAAATAAAAGGTTTGATACTCCTTATCTAAAGCATTGCGCACCCAAAAGGCGATAGCACCATTACTCTTTTCAAAAGAGATGCGTCCATCGAGTGTACCATAAAATGATTGTTTGGCTAAGTTGCTTTCATTCCAATAAATGCGACCGGCAGCATTGTAGTTCAGATTAAATTGAATTCTATCTAGCCAATTGCATTTCTTAGCCAATTGCCAAATATATTGTCCGCCCGTACTCAAAGTATGTTGTGGCACAAATGGAACATAGTTACCTGTATAGTCTATCTCTTGCAACTGTCCGCTTACCTTCTCATTTGTTTCATAATCGGTAAAAGTGGCGTGCGTATAACCATAGTTGGCATGAATGCTAAATCCTTCAGTGATGCCTGCACGAAGAGTAACTTCTGCTCCATAGCTACGGCTTTTACCTGCATTGGTTGTGATACGCCCCAATCCACTTTCGGCGAACTTAGCCACTTGTTGGTCGCGTGTATCCATATAATAAGCAGCTACATCAGCTACCAATCTATTATTAAAACAATTGAGTCGTGCACCCACTTCATAATTCCAAGTATATTCGGGTTTGAATGTAGTAGATGCTTTCACATCTGGTGCAGGACCAGCACCTGGTATTTTATCGATAATGCCTTGTATCACCGATGGTGGCATGCCTTGCATACTTTCAAATATCTCAGTTACCACCTCTTTTAATTGTCCTTTCATACCGTTTTCCATAGAGGTCTGTATCAAGTCCGAAAACATCTGTACATTGTATCCTCCCGAGCGATAACCACGAGAAATAGTGGCATAGACATTACTACCTTGTTTCCATTCATATTGCAAAGCGAATTTAGGCAATAGTTGGAGATAATCATTATGAAACTTCCCTTGCAAATCGGGCGATAGGCTTAGCGACTTATTTATAGGAATAGGAATCATTCGGCTCTCCATATTAAAATCGTAATTGATTTGACTACCAGAGTTGTAGGTAAGCGAGTTGCGCTCATAATCCAATCTTAACCCAACAGTTGCAGTAAAACCATCAACAATGCGAAAGATAGATTGATGGAATATTGCACCATTAAAGACTGGCGTATCAAAATTGCCGGTTACTTCGAGTGGGCGTGTAGTAATATCTACACTCATGCTGCCCATGGCACCTAAACTAGGAATATTATTATTGATATTATCTTCTAATATTTCTTGCACGCCATCTCCTTTAAACAATACGGGTCCGTTAGTATTGAGCCATTGATAAAAGGCAAAAGCACCCGTCATCCATTCCCAGCGATTTCCGGGCTTGGCTTTAAAGACAATCTCCTCGGATATCACATTGAGCTTTTGTTTTTGCTCTAGGTTGAAGATATCCTTTTCAGTAAAGTCTTGATCGAGAAACATACGGTCGGTTAAGTTTTGATAACCTGTCACGGCATTGAAGATGTAGTTCTTGGCATTGTACACTACATTTACATTGGCATTGAGCATACTGCGTCGATAAGAACTTTCATCATTATAAGAGATCTTTCCTATTTTATCTTCTCGAGGATCGGTTTCGCCATCAGCTAGAAACACTTTGCCGGTATAGAAGTATGGGTATCCACCTTGTTTAGAGTAATCGTAACTCACATTCATATCGAGCTTCCAATTATCTGATGGTAAGTAGATGGCACGTATACGACCTCCGCCACTATTTAGCCAATCTACCTTTTTATTATTAAGGGCTGTATTTTTGAAGAAACCATTGGCATGCTCAAAGTTACCGCCTGCCGAGAAAGAAAATCTTTCTGAAATACGGTGATAATGAGTAAGCGATGCATTGTATGTGCCGTATGTTGCAGCACCAAGCCTGATGTCTGTGCCTTGGTAGCTAAAGGGGTTCTTGGTATGTACACGAATCAAGCCCCCCATGGTGTTTCGTCCATATAGCGTAGCTTGCGGACCACGAAGTACATCGATGCGCTCAATATCAGAGTAATTGAAATCGAAGGCCGATTTATCGATATAGGGTACATTATCTACATACAACCCCACAGATGGAGTGTTGATGCGCGAACCTACACCACGGATATAGATAGCAGAAGTAAGTTTGGAACCATAATCGGGAATATAAATACTGGGAACAAGCGCATTCAAACTATGAATGGAGTTCACCTGATTGGCTTGCATATCTTTTTGAGATAATAGAGAAACAGCAGAGGGCAACTCGCGCATTTTTCTGTTTTCTTTAGGGGTACCAATTACCACCACTTCTTCAACATCTACCACTTTGATTGTATCGGTAGGAAGATTATCGGCAAATAAGCTGCCAGTACACATAAAAGCGAAACCTAATAGAATAGTCGTCTTTTTCATTCTTACTTCTAATTTTTAATGCAAATTAACGGCAAAGAAGTAGCTTATACAATCCTCATTTATTAGGATTTATATCCGATCTGCTTCTACATAACCATTCATCACCGCGTAAATGGTTAAGCCGGATACAGATTTAATGCCTAACTTTTCGGTAATATTTTTGCGATGAGTGATAACGGTAGTCAGACTGATATTGAGTTTATCGGCTATTTCTTTATTGATAAGTCCTTTGGTAACTTGTACCAACACTTCTATCTCGCGCGCAGATAGTTCGTGTTCTAAGGTTCTTTTAGGAGGAATAGCTTCGGGTGGAAAGCCTTTGTGATGGGCGTGTTGGTGGAGCTTTAATATATCTTTCACCAAAGCCTCTTTAGGTTGGTAAATATTGAGAGTGGACACACCCGACAGCTGAAGCGGTTGACTCTCGCCAGCCATAATTATCGTTTTCTTTTTACGTGCCAAAAAGAATGAGGCATGCTCTACATACAAATGAGCTGACACAAAATAGTGCGCATACATATCGGGAGTATCGTCTATCAAAGATTCAAAGCTATTGAATGTACGAATCGTAGCCATCGGAATCAACTCTTCTAAGATGGTTTGAAGGCCCAAAGCACTCAGTGTATTGGCATCAACAATGGCTATTTCGGGTGCATGCTTCATCATAGAATTAGCTGTTTAAATAATTGGCTAAAGCTTCGGCACAACGCTCTCCATCTACTCCTGCAGATACAATACCTCCGGCATATCCTGCACCTTCGCCACAAGGGAATAATCCACGAATAGTGACGTGTTGCAATGTTTCTCTATCACGAACAATTCGCACAGGGGCAGAAGTACGAGTTTCAACACCAATCATAGTTGCCTCGTTGGTTAAGAACCCTCTACTCATCTTGCCAAAGTTTTGAAAGCCTTGCGATAATCGACTGGTAATAAACGAAGGCATCCAGAAGTGAAGTGGAGAAGACAATAAACCGGGACTATAAGATGACTCAGGCAAATCGAAACTAAGTTTCTTTCGAGTAAAGTCTAGCATACGCTGAGCAGGAGCTGTTTGCGAACAACCACCTTGTTGCCAACATTGTTTTTCTAAGGCTTCTTGGAAATGCATTACTTTAAGCACATCGGGTTCGCCTTGTGTATGCTCCATAGCAATATCTACCTGCAATGATTTATCAGCAAGATCTTCGGGTTGTAACTCTACTACCATGCCCGAGTTACTCCAACGCGAACCACGATTGGAGGCAGACATTCCGTTTACTACTACTTGTTCAGGGCTGCTAGCTGCAGGAACTACTACCCCACCCGGACACATACAGAAGCTATAAACTCCCCTATTTTCCACTTGAGTAACAAAGCTATATTCGGCAGCAGGCAAGTATTTACCTCTACCCTCTTTATTGTGATATTGAATTTGATCTATAAGTTGAGCGGGATGCTCTAAACGAACACCAACTGCAATGCCTTTAGCTTCTATGGTCACATCATTGTTGGCTAACCAACGATACACATCGCGAGCCGAATGCCCAGTGGCAAGAATCACCGGTCCTTCAAATGTTTGTCCGGTATTTGTTTCAATCCCTCTTACCTCACCTTTCGAAATGATTAATGCATCCATACGAGTTTCAAAATGCACCTCTCCGCCACACTCAATGATAGTGTTTCGCATATTTTCAATAACACGTGGAAGTTTATCTGTACCAATATGGGGATGTGCATCTACCAAAATAGAAGTAGAAGCACCGTGTTGACAAAACACATTCAAGATTTTATCTATACTTCCACGCTTCTTGCTGCGGGTATAGAGTTTGCCATCCGAATATGCCCCTGCTCCACCTTCACCAAAACTGTAATTCGACTCTGAGTTGACTACATGTTCACGGCTGATTTGTGCCAAGTCTTTTTTACGGTTGCGCACATTCTTGCCACGCTCTACCACTATTGGGCGGTAGCCAAGCTCAATTAAACGCAAAGCAGCAAACAGTCCACCAGGACCTGCGCCTACCACGATGGCTTGCGGCTTATCATCAACCTTAGGATAGTCTATCGATTGATATTCATCATTGGCAGGCATCTCATTGATATAGACACGCACCTTCAAGTTGATAAAGATAGTGCGTTGGCGAGCGTCTATGCTTCGCTTTAGCACACGCACTGCGTTTACTTGACGAGCATTTACTCCTTTTTCATCAGCCAAATAAGCTATCACAGCTTGTTCGCTAGCAGCCACTTGTGGCAATACTCTTAGTTGAAATTCTTGAATCATTTAGGTTATGTATAATTGAGTTAACCAAAAAGAGCACGAAAAGCCTCTTCGACCTTTCTTACCGGAATTAACTCTATCTTGATATTCTTTGTATTTAATCCTTGCATATTGTATTTTGGTAGAATAAAGCGTTTAAAGCCCAACTTCTCGGCTTCGCCAATGCGTTGTTCTATTCTATTCACCGGTCTAATTTCTCCCGATAGCCCTATCTCTCCCGCCATACACACATCCGAATCTATCTCGGTATCCATATTGGAAGAGAGAATAGCACTGATAACAGCCAAGTCGATAGCTGGATCGTTCACCTTCAAGCCACCGGCAATATTTAGAAAAACATCTTTCTGCCCCAATTTAAAACCGACACGCTTTTCGAGTACAGCAAGAAGCATATTCATGCGGCGAATATCGAAACCGGTAGACGAGCGTTGTGGATTGCCATAAACGGCAGAACTCACCAAGGCTTGTGTTTCAATCAAGAAAGGGCGTACCCCTTCGATAGCCGAAGCGATAGCAATGCCACTCATCCCTTCATGATCTTGCGAAAGCAATAGTTCGGAAGGATTGCTCACTTGACGAAGACCGTCTTGGCGCATTTCATAGATGCCCAGTTCGGCAGTACTACCAAAGCGATTTTTAATGCTGCGAAGAATGCGGTACATATAATGTTGATCGCCTTCGAACTGAAGTACGGTATCTACAATATGTTCGAGCACCTTAGGTCCTGCAATGCTACCCTCTTTATTGATATGACCAATCAACAAAACCGGCGTATGTGTCTCTTTTGCAAAGCGAAGAATAGATGCAGAACACTCGCGTACCTGTGCAATGCTTCCGGGAGAGGACTCTATATTTTCGGTAGAGATGGTTTGAATGGAATCGATAATCACCAAGTCGGGTTTGGTATTCTTGATATGAGTATAAATTTGCTCTAAAGAAGTTTCGCAAACTATCAAGCAATCGGATGAGGTGTGAGAGATGCGATCGGCACGTAATTTTAATTGTCTAGCGCTTTCTTCACCCGATACATACAATATCTTCTTGTTAGGAATGCGAAGCACCGTTTGTAACACTAAAGTAGACTTACCAATGCCCGGTTCACCACCTATCAAGACTAATGATCCCGGAACTAATCCGCCCCCTAATACACGATTCAATTCTTCATCGTGTAAGTTGATACGTGGCTCATCATCTACCACAATCTCGTGTATAGTAACAGGTTTGGGCTTTGTTACTTCAATGCCCGATGTTGGTCTACGATTGGTTGTTTCCTTGCGTACAATCTCCTCTACAAAGGTATTCCACTGTCCACATGCAGGACACTTGCCTTGCCATTTGGGTGAATCTTGTCCGCAGTTATTGCACACATATACGGTTTTCTCTTTAGCCATTTTCTATTGCATTCCTATGTTCAGTCACACAAAAGTAGCTAAAATAAACAGTTAAGCTATATTTAAACGGTAATTTATATAAGAGAAGAAGGAAAATGGATAAACAAAAGAGAATCTTAAAGATAACATTGACAAGTAGTCTATTTCAAACAAATTTAAAAACAAATCATTTCACCTTGTATTCCTTTACATTTAACAGGCATAAATGTAAAGAAATACAAGGTGAAATGATTGAATTTTGATTTAGAGTATTATTACTCTAAGAATAAGAGCTATTCCATTGCAGCCAATACATCGGCAACAATCTGTTCATCAGTTAAATGGTTAGACTTCATCAGCTCATCTACCTGGAAGCGATCCACAAATTCTTTCTTCAAACCAAAGTTGAGCACACGCATATCACTATCACCATAGTAGCGAGCAATCTTTTCACCAAATCCACCATCAAGCACACCATCTTCTATTGTGATAACCATATCATGTTCTTTCTTCAACTCATCGAGCATATCTTTATCAATACCTGTGATATATCGAGGATTGATCAATGTAGCATCTACATTGGTTTTTTCTTTATAAAGTTTAGCCACCGATTCGCCTAATTGATAGAATGTGCCGAGTGCAACAATGGCCAAGCTATTGCCTTTTTGAGCAATTTGGAATTTATTGAGTTGACTGTAATCAGTATCGTAACTCTTGCCGGTAGCAATTACACCGTTGCTTGGAACACGAATTGACACGGGATGATCAGTTTGGGCGATAGCCCATTCCAGCATAGCAAAATACTCTTCCTTGCAAGTAGGAGCAAGATAGACCATATTGGGTATATTGCTGATAAGTGGAATATCGAAGAATCCAAGATGAGTCACATCGGGTATACCATATACGCCGCTAAGGAACACCAACATCACAGCAGGATTGTTGTTGATGCACAAATCTTGCGAAAGTTGATCGTAGGAGCGTTGAATAAATGTGCTATAAACGCCATAAACAGGACGACCGCCTCCTTTGGCAAAACCAGAAGAGAAAGCAACCGCATGCTCTTCGGCTATACCTACATCTACAAACTGCTTGCCGGCTTCTTGGCGTTGTGCAGGATGAAATCCCATTACCATAGGAGTGCCCGATGAAACACCAATCAAAGTAGGATTGGACTTCATTTTATCTAAAAGGTATGCACCTGTCAAGCTGCTATAACTCTCTACTTTGCTCATATCCATTTTGAGTTTACCAGTAGTTAGGTCGAAAGGCATACTGTAATGGAAGTCTTCCTCATCTTTTATAGCGGGTTCAAAACCAAGCCCTTTCTGAGTATTAATGTGCACCACAATTGGATGATTAATGTCTTTTACTTTTTGGAAAGCAGCTATCAGCGAGGCTAAGTCGTTTCCTTCTCCAACATAGATATAATCAAACCCAAATGCTTTGAAGAAATTGCACTCACATGCTCCATTGCTATCACGCAATGCTTTAAAATTGGCATAAACACCTCCATGATTTTCGGCTATAGATCGTTGGTTGTCATTAACTACAATAATCATATTAGAACCTAACACGGCTGCATTATCCAATCCCTCGAATGCTTCACCACCACTCAAGGCACCATCGCCTACTACTGCCACAACATTTGTATGTTCTCCTTTCAAATCGCGTGCTTTGGCAAGGCCACACGAAAGGCTCACTGCTGTAGAAGTATGCCCTAACGTAAAGAAATCGTGGGGACTTTCGTGAGGACTAGAGAATCCGGTAACGGTATGGTTGATATAACCATCTCTTCGTCCTGTAAGAAGTTTATGAACATATGTTTGATGGGATACATCAAATACAATCTTGTCAACAGGAGAATTAAAAACGTAATGCAAAGCAATGGTTGCTTCTACCATTCCTAGATTTGGCCCCACGTGACCGCCATATTGACTCAACTCATTCAACAGAACTTGTCGAATTTCGCTACTCAATATAGTCATTTGTTCTAGATTTAATTTCTTTAAATCGGCCGGAGAATTGATATGTTCTAAATACATAAGAATACTGTTATTAAGTTATACACTCATTTGATTTTACCTGATACAATCAAGTGAATGAAAACTAAACAATATTATGAGCAATTAGATTAATACAAATCTAGAATAGTTGTATACAAATTACTGATTCTAAGTTAAAAGAAGTTGTATTCTTGTTTATGAAATGGTTATCTCTCCTGCTAAAGATTGACCCATTAATTGGCAAACCTCGGAAGGCTCATAACCATGACCAAGCAGAAACATCAATTTGGTTACTGCCGACTCGGTAGTACTATCATAGCCACAAATGATGCCCGACTCTAACATATGAAAACCTGTGCCATAGCGCTCCATCTCTACTGTGCCAGCACAACACTGAGTAACATTAACGATTACTATGCCACGCTTGCATGCTTCGTGAAGCAAGCGCAAAAGCCATTTGCGGCGAGGTGCATTGCCCGACCCATAGGTTTCGAGCACCACAGCTTGCAATCCGTCAATAGCTAAAGTAGCTGCAACTACATTTTCATGAATTCCGGGAAAGAGCTTTAACACTGCAATGT
This sequence comes from uncultured Bacteroides sp., assembly GCA_947074235.1. Taxonomy (GTDB): domain Bacteria; phylum Bacteroidota; class Bacteroidia; order Bacteroidales; family Bacteroidaceae; genus Bacteroides. The sequence goes on from CAMTOV010000022.1 coordinate 21,201, forward strand.
TAGTGCCCAATAAATAGTGAGCCTTAAGAGATCGATTGGAATCGACTTGACGAATAACGGAATTGTTGTATTTAATGTGTATCCCTGCTTTTGCTAAAACAGGATAATTGAATGAACGAAATGCATTAAAGTTTTCGGCATTTAACTTTGTTGTGCGGTTGCCTCGCATCAAATGATTCTCAAAAAAGATACATACTTCGGGCACAGTTGGCATTCCATCTTTATTTTTTGACGCTGCAATCTCAATACTAGTCATCAAGTTTTCTTTGCCATCGGTGCGCAATACACCAATTGGCAATTGCGAGCCTGTGAGGATAACTGGTTTTGCTAAATCTTCGAGCATAAAGCTGAGAGCTGAAGCTGTGAATGCCATTGTATCTGTGCCATGCAAAATAACAAAACCATCGTATTTATCATATTTATCGCTTATAATACGCACAAGTTTACGCCATGCTTCGGGTTCCATATCCGACGAATCGATAGGAGGATCAAACTGAATTGAATCTATATCACAGTTAGATTGCTTGAGTTCGGGCACATATTTTTGGAGTTGTTCAAAGTTAAAGTTTTCGAGTGCACCCGTTTCTGCATTCTCTATCATTCCGATAGTGCCACCGGTATATATTATCAAAACGGAAGTATTTCGAGGATCGTCACACATATTTAATCATCTATTTTCTTGCAAATATAGCATTATATAGCAGACAACATAACAAAATGTCAGAAAAATTAGTTCAATAGAGGCATAACAAAGTAGATAGAATAATCTTTTTATTAGAAAAATCTAACAAAAAGTGATAGATTGAATATTTTTATTCCTATTTTTGCTTCATCTTTTCAAACCATAACGAGAAACAATGACTATATTTATGTACTATCTGCATACAGTCACATCCATGTGTACGACCATGACCCTTAGGGGTTAAGGATAGTAATGTGTTTCTACGTGAACCACGCTTACAAACAGTAAGCAAACTCAATTTATTTTATTGTTAACAATGTATATTCTACTTTTAAATTTAAAAAGGTGGGATATCTAAAACTAAATATCTGCATGAAAGTAATGAAATTCGGCGGAACATCCGTAGGTTCCGTGAACAGCATTTTAAGCGTAAAGAAAATCGTAGAGTCAGTTAATGAGCCAGTAATCGTAGTTGTTTCGGCACTTGGTGGCATTACCGACAAACTTATCAACACATCCAAAATGGCAGCCTCAGGCGATGCTACATACGAAGGAGAATTCCGCGAAATTGTATATCGTCACGTAGAAATGATTAAAGAAGTTGTGCCTGCTGGTGAAAAACAAGCGGAACTGCAACGACGCATCGGTGAACTACTTAATGAATTGAAAGATATCTATCAGGGTATTTATCTTATTAAGGACCTTTCTCCAAAAACAGCCGATACCATAGTTAGCTATGGTGAGCGTTTGTCATCTATCATTGTAACAGAAGTAATAGAAGGTGCAGAGAATTTTGACTCTCGTTCTTTTATTAAGACTGAGAAAAAACATTCTAAACACACATTGGATAGCGAACTAACAAATGTTTTGATTAGAAAAACATTTGCAAACATCCCAAAAGTTGCTGTAGTGGGTGGGTTTATTTCATCGGACAAACAAACCGACGAGGTTACTAACCTAGGTCGTGGTGGTTCGGATTATACAGCTGCTATCATTGCTGCAGCATTAAACGCTAACAGCTTGGAGATATGGACAGATGTAGATGGTTTTATGACTGCTGATCCAAGAGTTATCTCTACAGCATACACCATCAACGAGCTTAGCTATGCTGAAGCTACCGAACTTTGTAACTTCGGAGCAAAAGTGGTATATCCTCCTACAATCTATCCTGTATATCATAAAAACATTCCTATATTAATAAAAAATACATTCAACCCTGAAGCAGCTGGAACAGTTATCAAACAAGAGGTTTCTGATCCGCATACAAAAGCTATTAAGGGTATATCGTCAATCAACGACACTACCTTGATTACCGTTCAAGGTTTGGGAATGGTTGGTGTAATTGGTGTGAACTACCGTATCTTTAGAACATTGGCTCAAAATGGTATCAGTGTATTTTTGGTATCACAAGCCTCATCAGAGAATAGTACCTCTATCGGCGTAAAGAATGCCGATGGTGATTTAGCTTGTGCGGTATTGACTGAAGAGTTTTCTAAAGAAATAAATATGGGAGAGATTTCTCCTATTCATGCCGAAAAGAACTTAGCAACAATAGCTATTGTTGGTGAGAACATGAAGCATACTCCGGGTATTGCCGGTAAGTTGTTTGGCACACTGGGTAGAAATGGTATTAGCGTAATAGCTTGCGCTCAAGGGGCATCCGAAACAAACATCTCGTTTGTAGTTGATTCTAAGTATCTACGCAAGTCGCTAAATGTAATCCATGATTCATTCTTCTTGTCAGAATATCAGGTATTAAACTTATTTATCTGCGGTACGGGTACTGTAGGCGGAAGCTTGATTGACCAAATACGTACTCAACGTGAAAAGTTGATGATGGAGAACGGACTTAAGCTGAATGTGGTAGGTATAGCAGATGCAAATAAAGCAATTTTCTCACGTGAAGGAATTGACCTAAACACTTATGTAGAAGATATTGCTGAAAAAGGGATTGATAGCAATATAGATATTCTTCGCGATGAAATCATCAGTATGAATATCTTTAACTCGGTATTTGTGGATTGTACAGCTAGTGCAGCTGTTGCATCGCTTTACAAAGCTTTGCTTTCTCATAACGTGTCTGTAGTAGCAGCCAATAAGATTGCCGCTTCATCTGAATATGAAAACTATCGTGAGTTGAAACAAATTGCTCGTCAACGCGGAGTGAAGTATCTATTTGAAACGAACGTAGGTGCTGGTCTTCCAATTATCAACACCATCAACGACTTAATTCATAGTGGTGATAAAATTTTGAAGATTGAAGCTGTATTGAGTGGTACACTTAACTACATCTTCAATAAAATTAGCGCTGATATTCCTTTTAGTAAAACCATTAAAATGGCACAAGAGGAACGCTACTCAGAACCAGACCCACGTATTGACTTAAGTGGTAAAGACGTTATCCGCAAATTGGTTATCTTAGCTCGTGAGGGGGGGTATCAGTTAGAACAAGAGGATGTAGAAAAACATCTCTTTATACCTGATGAATTCTTTGAAGGAAGTTTGGAAGACTTCTGGAAACGTATTCCTACAATGGATGCTGAGTTTGAAGCTCGCCGTCAAGTATTGGAGCAAGAACACAAACGCTGGCGCTTTGTGGCCAAGTTAGATCATGGTAAGGCATCGGTTGGTTTGCAAGAAGTAGCATCCAACCATCCATTCTATAACTTGGAAGGTAGCAATAATGTTATCCTTCTAACTACAGCACGCTATAAAGAATATCCAATGATGATTCAAGGATATGGAGCTGGAGCTGGAGTAACTGCAGCAGGCGTATTTGCCGATATCATGAGTATCGCAAACGTATAATCTACTTCAAAGAAGAATCTTTATGAAACACATTATTATATTGGGCGATGGTATGGCCGACTGGGCTGTACCTGCGCTCAACAATAAAACACTTCTACAACATGCCAATACTCCCTATATGGATAAGTTGGCTCGTTTGGGAAG
>CAMTOV010000023.1 GCA_947074235.1 uncultured Bacteroides sp.
AGATGACCTTCTCGCATCAGATGATTCGCCTAATCTTTGTGGAGCAAATTTATCGTGCTATGACCATTCTAAACAATGGCCCCTATCATCACGAATAATGACTCTAAACATCCCTCTCAGAATACATTCAGAGCTGCTTTACTGACCACGCCTTGCCAGCAAACATCTTATATATGGGTAAAAAAACCTCTTTCGCAATCTATTTATTGTAGATTTAAGAAAGAGGATTTCCGAGTTATTATGGTTTAGATTATTATATTCTTATTCGTGAGTAGCCAATCGTTTAAGGGCTAGCTCTTCATATTTTGTTCCTGGACGTCCCCAATTAGCATACGGATAAATAGAAATACCTCCACGTGGAGTGAACAATCCGGTTACTTCAATATACTTAGGATTCATCAACTTGATTAAATCTTTCATTATCACATTAACGCAATCTTCGTGAAATCCACCATGGCTACGGAAACTGAAAAGATATAACTTCAAACTTTTGCTCTCTACCATCTTTACATCGGGTAGATAGCTAATACGAATTTCTGCAAAGTCAGGCTGACCGGTAATAGGACAAAGACTAGTAAATTCGGGACAGTTGAAACGTACCCAATAATCGTTTTCAGGATGTTTATTATCAAATGCCTCCAATACTTCGGGAGCATAATCTTGCTTATATTCGGTAGTTCTCCCAAGAAGAGAGAGTTGATCTTTTAAATCTGCCATAAGATTATAGTTTATTTTGTTGATAGATATTTTTCAAGTCCCTCGCGACGCAATTTGCAAGCAGGACAATGTCCGCAGCCGTCTCCCATCACACCATTATAACAGGTTAATGTCTTATTACGAATTAAATCGAGTACCCCTAACTCATCAGCCAAAGCCCAAGTTTGCGCTTTGTCAATCCACATCAAGGGAGTGTGAATCACAAACTGCTCGTCCATAGCTAAGTTGAGTGTTACGTTGAGCGATTTGATAAAGCCATCGCGACAGTCGGGATAACCACTAAAATCGGTCTGCGATACACCAGTCACCATGTGATTGATTCCTTTTTCTCGAGCATACACAGCAGCTATACTTAAGAAGAATAGGTTTCTTCCCGGCACGAATGTATTAGGAAAACTTCCTTCGGGCTTTTCCTCATCCATCACCATGCTGGTGTCTGTAAGTGAGTTTTGCCCCAGTTGAGCAATAAAAGAAACATCCATTACTTCGAATTCCACACCAGCATCTTGTGCAATAGCGCGTGCTAATTCCACCTCTTTTTGATGCTTTTGTCCATAAAGAAAGCTCAATGCATAAACCTTCTTGAATTGACGTATCGCCCAAAACAGGCAAGTGGTAGAATCTTGTCCACCACTAAATACAACCAATGCCTCTTCTTTATTCATCATTACGATAAATCTTTTACTTTCAATACATTGTAAGAGATACCTTCATCATACACATCAATACCCTCAACACGCTTGATGTATTTCACAACTTGAATAGTAATAGGAAGAATCACTATCTCATATAATGTTTTTAATACTATTTGCACTCCCACCATAATAGCAAGTTCGCGAACTGGGATAATGCCAGCAAATGCTATCGGGAAAAACAATACCGAGTCGGCTGCTTCGCCAACCACTGTTGATAACACTGCACGAGCAGAGAAGTTACGTCCTTTAGAAGCAACTTTCATTTTGCTCATCACATAGGCGTTCAAGAAAGAGCCTACAAGAAAAGCAATTAAGCTGGCAGTGACAATACGTGGTGCCATGCCAAACACAAAGTTGAAATGCTCTTCGCCCTCCCAGAAAGGAGCAGCAGGAATAGCTACTGCAATCATTCCTAGTCCGCAGACAAAGAAATTCATTGCAAAGCCAGACCAAATGATGAGACGAGCTTTTTTAAAACCCCATACTTCGGCAATGCAGTCGTTAATAATATAAGAAATGGGGAAAACCAACAATCCGGCAGTTATGGTTAAACTACCAATTTGAATTACTTTGGTTTCGAGGAGATTGGCTGCAATAAGGCATACATTAAACAATATACCAAGCAGCATGAAGGGTACAGATACTTTTTCTTTCATCTTTCCTGTTTTTTACGTGGTGTTCTAGAATACACGACCGCTATTCACGGCATCATACATAATTATTAAATATTTGCTGCAAAATTAATAGTTAATTATGGAACACACTATCTTTTTTAATCTAATTAAGCAGGATACAGCATTATTTAATAAAAGCTTCTCCTCGAAATCAACTATTACTAATTTTTATTGTTATAACCTTATTTACCTAAACAACCGGTTATAATGAACAGATTATTCAAACTGATGGCAATGCTTCTGGGACTAGGAGTCATTCCATTATTAACAAATGCTCAAAATAAAATTATCATTGAAGATGAAGAACCAGATGCTGTATTTTCTATTTCTAGAAACAAGGCAGGTGATGAAATCATCAAGATTATGCATAGTACTAGACCACCATATTTTCGTGAGCCCGACGTTCCACGTTTCTTATTAACCGACACGAAAGGAAGATTTGCTTTAGGCATCGGAGGGTATGTGCAAGCTGTTGCCGAATATGACTTTGGAGGAATTGTGAAAAACAAAGACTTTTTACCTTCGTCAATACCCGCACCAGGGACAACCGCTGTTAAAAACCAATTTCAAATGGACATTAGTACATCTACCTTATTCGTAAAGTTGGTAGGGCGTACTAAAACACTTGGCGATTTTATTTTGTACACAGCAGGAAATTTCCGTGGCGATAATTATGGATTCCAATTACTGAATGCTTATATACAATTCTTAGGATTCACAGTGGGTTATAGCTATGGCAACTATATGGATTTGGCAGCTATACCTAGTACTATCGACTTTGCCGGCCCTAGTGGTGCTGCATTTTATCGCACCGTGCAGCTTGCCTATACCTATTCTAAACTAAAGAACTGGAAATTTACGGGCGCTATTGAATTACCTACGGTTGATGGGACTTATGGCTCGTATAGTGTTCTAGAGAATGCATCAGAATCGGCAGCCCAACGCATGCCCGACTTTACGGCAAACATTCAATACAACTGGGGACCTAATAGTCAGATTAGAGCAGCAGCCATTGTGAGAAGCATGACATACGATAGCTTTAATAGCAAGGGAGACATTTCGGCCAAATCGGAAATAGGTTGGGGAGTTCAACTCTCATCAGTATTTATGATAGGACCAAAGCTGCAGTTTTTTGGGCAAGCAAACTATGGCAAAGGCATTAGTCAATACATGAATGATCTTAGCAGCTTAGATGTAGACCTTGTGCCCGACCCCGACAACCCCAGTAGAATGCAAGCTCTGCCAATGATGGGATGGATGGCAGGTTTACAATACAACTTCTCTCCAAATGTATTTGCATCAACCAACTATAGCGCTACCCGACTATACTCGGACAACGGCTGGCCTGTTCAAAACTCCGACTTCTACCGATATGGACAATATTTCGCCTGCAATGTATTTTGGAACATAACAAAGGACCTACAAGTTGGAGCAGAATATTTGAGAGGATGGCGCACTGGATTTCTTGATAATTCTACCCGCCATGCCAATCGCATTAATTTAATAACACAATATTCATTCTAACAAAATCCTATACAAAATAGCCTCGAAGCACTTAACGCGCTTCGAGGCTACTCTTTTATACTATCAAATTCACTTATGTCATTCTTTAGAATCTATAGTCTACACCAACACCAAATACTTTGTTAGTACGCTTATACACGTTAGTACCTGCTAAACCTGTACCACAGTAGTTACTCATTTCTTTAGTATAATCTTTATAGGTAGTCCAGAAATAAGCGATGTTTAAAGAAAGTTTCTCAGTAATATTAAATTTAGCTCCAAACCCTAAAGAGTAAGAGTCACAAGAAAAGCTTGTATCCGTTTGAAAATCATTAGACAAACCATAGTCGGTATATTGAAAACCACCGCTTACAGTAACTAAAGGAATAATACCCCATTCAGCACCAACAAGATATTCATTAGTACCCTTTTCTAAGGTTTTTTGTTTATCATCTGCCATTCCAGCTTGCTTATCAAAAAAGTGGTGATACTCTACCGATGCATTTAAGTTAGGCAAGAATTTATAATTGGCAGCAACCGAAAGATAAGCGGGAATATCATTAGGAGTATTTACTCCATGATCATAAGCAGGCATACCTGTTGTATTTTCCTTTGTTTTATTTTCGATATTCAAATTGGTTTTGAATTCATATTTAGCACCGAAGTTCCAGTTACCCACCTTTGCATCTACACCAATGATTGGAGTTACACCCCAGCCTTTTTGATCTACATCCAAAGCCATATCAACTAGAGTAGAGCTTCCCAAAACTTGAGACAAACCACTATAAGCAGGAGTCAAGCTTGCATCAACATAGCCCTTATAGCCAGCGCTTACATAGTTCATACGTCCACCACCAAAAACAGACAACCAATCGTTAATCTTGTAAGTTACACCCAATTGAGCACCAAAGATGTATTGTTTACCATCCATTGCACTATTGATAGTATATGCTTCACCATAATTAAGAGGCATGCCTAGAGCCGATGTTTTTTGAAAAATACCAGCCATTGTCAAAGCATAAAACATAGGTAAACCTTGGTCGAAAGAAGCTTTACCACCACCACCGGTAATAGCGAAACTTCCAGAGAATACCCAGTTGCCCATTTTGTAAGCAGCCTGCACACTTGGAATAATAGGTGCAGAAGCCGTACCCTTAAAGTTACGATTGAATTTAGTAGTACCAGTTACGCCATTAGCATAATTATAAGTCAAGAAGTCTGCATGAATCTCTCTGGTTTGATATGCACTTTGAGCATTCAATGAGATATGAAAACCATCGTTTGCCAAAAAAGCTAACCCTGCCGGATTAGAGTAAACAGCATCTATTTCAGTAGAAGCTCCACGAGCTAACATTCTAAGAAAAGCTACATTCTGATTTGTATTGGTTAAATAACCACCTGCAAAAGTTGGAATTGAAACTATCAAAGCTAAGACAGCAATCCATGTAATTTTTTTCATTTTGAATATGTTTAAAATTAATTCGGGCGCAAAGATACAACACTTATGCACAAAATAAACACCTGTGTGCAATTATTTTTTAATAATGATTTAAAATAAAGCAACAGAAATAAAGGTTTCATTTATAACTTTATATCAAAAACATACGATAATAGAGTATAAATGCCAGCTCACAACACTTACAAGAACGATTTAGTCAGTAATTGGGTTTACAAAAACGAACATATTGTTTATTTGTAACAAACTATTATAATAAGCTACTAAAGGTAGTGAATAAAACAAACTATTCTCAAACTAAAATTGTTGTAACATCAAAAACAGCCATAATAGGCGATTTTATGAGAAAGATTATACATAGAGCTGAGACTAGAGGGCGTTCTTGCAATAATTGGTTAAAGTCATTTCATACATTTAGTTGTGATGAATATTATGATGCAGAACGAATTAACTTCGGAGCATTGCGTGTTCTTAACGACAACTGCATTGCACCAGGAAAAGGTTTTAGTATACACCCGCATAAAAACATGGAAATTGTAACCATTTTGTTGAAAGGTGAGCTACAACATGGAGATACTAAGAAGCAGCAAACAATAGGATATAATGATATTCAAGTTATTAGTGCGGGCACAGGTATTTTTCATAGCGAGATAAACAATAGTAAAACCGATGCAGTTGAGTTTCTTCAGCTGTGGATTATGCCTCGTGAACGAAATGTTCATCCTGTATCGCAAAGTGCCAATTTGCAGAGTTTAGAGAAAGAGAATAGCATAAATCTTATTATATCTCCCGATCAATCTGCTCCTCTTTCACTATATCAAGATGCTTGGATTTCGACTTGCACAATTAACAAAGGAGAGAGTATCAAGTACCAACTACACCATCCCTACAATGGTGTATATATCTTTATTATAGAAGGAATAATTAAAATTGATGATATAGAATTAAATTCGCGCGATGGTATTGGGATATATGAAGCCAACTTCTTTGATATCAACATTCTCGAAAACTCTAGAATTCTTTTAATTGAAGTACCAATGCAACATTAGTTTTTTTGCCATTCAATAAAATTATTTGTAATATTGTGGCATAAAAATATTGATGAAATGAGGTTAGATTATATTTACCATAGTGGATTTGCTATTGAAGCAAACAATGTCACAGTTATCATTGATTATTTTAAAGACTCCTCTCCTACTGTTTATAATGAAGGAATAGTACATGATTACCTTTTAAACAGTCCCGGCAAGTTATATGTGCTTGCTACACATTCTCACCCCGATCATTTCAACCCCGAAATATTAACTTGGAAAACTCTGCGTCCCGATATTACTTATATCTTCTCTACTGATATCCTCGAAAATCATAAAGCTGAAAAAGAAGATGCCGTGTATATAAAGAAAGGTGAGGCATATCAAGATGAGAATATAAGAGTTGAAGCTTTTGGTTCAACCGATATAGGAGTATCCTTCTTGATTGATTTACAAACATGGCGTTTTTTTCATGCAGGCGATTTAAACAACTGGCACTGGAGCGAAGAGTCTACCCCCGAAGAAATAGAACAGGCCAATACAGACTTTCTCAATGAACTGCATTATCTACATAGTAAGGTATCAGAAATTAATCTTACCATGTTTCCAGTGGACAATAGAATGGGAAAGGATTATTATAAAGGTGCACAACAGTTCGTAGAGCAAATAAAAACAAGTATATTTGTTCCGATGCATTTTGATGAGACTTATCAGCAAGCCGATGCTTTCAAGCCAATAGCTGAAGCTAATGGTTGTAGGTTCTTAAAAATAACGCATCGCGGTGAAACATTCGATTTAAACAAGTAAAACATTATATCATGAAACATCTAATCACTTTTCTACTATTTACTTTTTGCTTATTGAGTTGCCCTATAAATATCATGGCACAATCTGATGATGATAGTCGATACCTTGAAGGGGCAGTACTTGAAGAAGACGGAAGAATTGTTTTCAAAAAGGAGTTTAACATACCAGGCATGACGCAAGATCAGGTTTACCAAAGAATGTTGACTTGGCTAGAGCAAAGATTGAAAGAGAATGACAATGCTACTAGTAGGGTAGTATACAACAATGAAGAAGAGGGATTAATTGCTGGATTGGGAGAAGAGTGGATAGTATTCAAATCATCTGCATTATCGTTAGATCGTACTTGGGTCAATTATCAAGTTAGCATTACTTGCAAACCCGAGCATTGTATTATTGAACTCAGCAAAATACGCTTTGCTTATCGCGAAAAGGAAAAATACACTGCAGAAGAATTGATAACAGACAAATATGCACTAAATAAATCGAAAACAAAGTTGATATCAGGACTTGCTAAATGGAGAAGAAAGACCGTAGACTTTGCCGATGATATGTTTGATAGTGCTGCTAAAGCTTTGAGTGCAGCCAACCCATCGGCACAGGTTAAAGAAGAAACCATTAAACCAGCCGTGTCAACTAATAGTCCGGTGATAATACATCAGGAGCAGCCTGTTGTTGTTGCAGTGCCACAACCAGTAGTATCGGCAACCGCCCCAGCACCATCTGCCCCAGTTGTAAGCGCCGGCGAATTAAAAGAAGTATCTCCTGCCGATGTGCCTAAGGATGCTATTAAAATGAGCGAAGGCAAGCTGGTTATTGTTATTGGTAGTGATGCATTCAATATGACTATGATGACCGCCAATGTAGGTGGTTCAATAGGCAAAGTAGATGGCAAACCAGTAGTATTTAGCATCCTATCACCCGATCAGCCTTATGAAGCCCTAGAGAAAGCAACAAGCTATACGGTTAAGTTTTTCCCTACCGGACAAACTGATCCATCTATGGTACTAGAATGTAGTAGTCTACCAAGCCCAGCTGTTTATGAAGGTCAGCCTCGCACATTTGTAGGCGAAATAGTAAAAGCATGGATTAAAGAATAATATTGTATAATCATATAATTACTTAACAATGAAAGTTACAGGTAAATTTGATCATTTCAACATCAACGTTACTAATTTAAACAAGAGTATCGAGTTTTATCAAAAAGCGCTAGGTTTGCAAGAAGACCACCGCAAAGAAGCTCCTGATGGTTCATTCATTTTAGTTTATCTATCTGATGGCACCAACAACTTCATGCTCGAGTTAACATGGCTTCGCGATCATCCGGATGCATATGAACTTGGAGAAAACGAAAGTCATCTTTGCTTTAGAGTAGCCGAAGATTATGATGCTGTGCGTGAGTTTCACAAAGAGATGGAGTGCGTTTGTTTTGAGAATACCACTATGGGACTATATTTTATCAACGACCCCGACGATTATTGGATTGAAATACTTCCCGCTAGAAAATAAAAAAATGGGCTTACCTTTTAAATTGGTAAGCCCATTTTTTATTTCTTATGTCTACTAGCTCTTTTACGACGAATATCTGCCTTCATTTTAGCAGAACCTGAACCGTGTTGACCACGAATATAGGTTGCTTTCTTAGCCTTCGTCTTCACTTTATTTTCATCCTCTTGAGGCTTTTCCTTCTTTCCTTTAAAAACAAGGCCACCCATTATTACATCTTCTATCTTCATATTTTGTAAATTATACTACAATCAATATTTATATTATAATAAATCAGAAACATCTGTAGCAAGCATCGAATAAAAAAGAGCTTAACACTCCGTTAAACTCTTCCGTCGGAATGAGGCGAATCGAACGCCCGACCCCTACGTCCCGAACGTAGTGCGCTACCAACTGCGCTACATTCCGAATCGCTTGAAGGTGAATCTCACATGAAGCATATTTCAGCAATCAGTAGTTATCTTCCAGCATTTTATTCCGTTAAACCTAGGCAGGGCAATGCTTTTGCATTTATTATCAACACATTGCACAACCATTTAGTTTATTGTGTTTCTTTTTAATACGATACAAAAGTAAAGGGAATTCTTTAAATAAACAAGAAATGATTTTCTTTCTGTCTGATATTTCAATTAAAAAGAGCTTTACAAGGTTTTTTAAACACAAAACTGAGAGTGAAGAGTTTATTTAATAAAGAGAGTCGCAAAACTTGCTTCATAAACAAAGAGTTGTGAGAATATATATTTAACTTTATACCTATATTTCTAAACACAGTTGCCCAAATGGACATGAATACCATAAAACAAAAGTACGCTTTAATCACCGGTGGCTCATCTGGAGTTGGCCAACAATATGCGCTACAGCTTGCATCAAAAGGGTATAACATACTTTTAATCAGCAACGATTTGAAAGCAAATGCTGTGGTTGAGAGCGAGATAAAATCTTTATATCAAGTAGATGTGCAATCTCTTTTTTTAGACCTCACTCAAACATCCTCTATAAATGCAATTATACAAATAGTAGATAAGCAATCTCTGATTGTAGAAGTGCTTGTTTGCAATGCCGGAATCTTAGTTTTCGGCGGAATAACATCTACAGTTCCCACTTCTATTGAGCGCATCATCGATTTACATTGCACTATCCCCACGCTGCTTTGCCAAGAGTTTGCCAAACGAATGAGCATGGAGAAGAAGGGGTATATTCTGATTATGTCTTCATCTACCGCCTGGATGCCCTATCCCACTATTGCAGCCTATAGCGCCACCAAGTCTTATCTTAAAAGCTTTGCCCAAGCGCTTTATTACGAACTAAGAGATCAGGGAGTAAGAGTAACAGCAGTGTTTCCGGGAGCTATCGACACCCCTTTTTATACACTAAATGAAAAGATGCGTCATCGATTATTGGGGTGGAGTGTGATGTTGTCTCCCGAGAGAGTAGCCACATGCGGGCTAAATGCTTTATTCAAAGGACGTCGTCGTTCTATTCCGGGAGTTTTCAATAAGTGCTGCGTAGCCATTTGTGCCATACTTCCTTCGTGTGCACTGCTGCCAATATTACGAATTAAGAAACTAAGAAAGCTTTGGTAATGGGGCATTATTTACATCGAAATAGTACATAATTAGGAAAATCAAACTATTAGCCGTATCTTTGCAGAGAAATATTAGAATTTATACTTCATTGTTCCACTTCTCCTTTAGAGAATTCTCTCTAAATCGAACTCTATCTATTTATTCAACTCATCGTTTAATCCGATTGCTTGTATGTACTATTGGTGCATCATGAGCAACTCTTATATTTATAAAATTGACAACAACATTTAATGATTTAAAGATATCAAAGCCTATATTAAAGGCTTTGGATGAGAAAAACTATGATACCCCTACTGCTATCCAACAGAAAGCAATACCTGTAGCCTCAGCTGGTAGAGATGTATTAGGTCTGGCTCAAACAGGCACAGGCAAAACAGCAGCTTTTGCCATTCCTATTTTAGAGCGATTGGGCAATGTAGCTATTGCAAAGGGTAGTCCACGAAAAATTAAGGCGCTAATACTTACCCCTACTCGCGAACTTGCTATTCAAATTGAAGAAGCTTTTGCTGATTATGGCAAATACACCAACTTGCGTCATACCGTTATATTTGGTGGAGTAAAGCCTGCCCCTCAAATAAAAGTATTGAATCAAGGTACTGATATATTGATTGCTACCCCAGGTAGATTGCTCGATTTTATCGGACAAGGCATTGTGAAGCTAAATGATCTTCAGATTTTTGTACTCGATGAAGCAGACCGCATGCTTGACATGGGATTCATTCACGATATACGCAGAATATTGCCTTTGCTTCCTCAAAAGAAGCAAACTCTTTTCTTCTCGGCTACCATGCCAAAAGAGGTAGAGAAGATTTCGAAATCTTTGCTTAAAAATCCTGCACGCGTAGAGGTAGCGCCAGTGTCTTCTACGGCCGAGAGAATCAACCAATATCTTTATTTTGTAGAAAAACCCGACAAGATTGATTTACTTGTGACGCTACTAAATAGACAGCCTGATGAACGTGTATTGGTATTTTCGAGAACCAAACATGGGGCCGATAAAATAGCGCGCGTGCTTAATAAAAGAAAGATTGGATGCGAAGCCATTCATGGCAATAAATCGCAGAATGCGCGCCAAGCAGCTCTTAGCAATTTCAAATCGGGCAAAACTCGTATTATTATAGCTACCGATATTGCAGCTAGAGGTATTGACATACAAAACCTTGGCGTAGTGATAAACTATGATTTGCCAGATGTGGCCGAAACTTATGTACATCGCATTGGGCGAACAGGACGTGCAGGCAATGACGGCACGGCATTCACATTTTGCACACAAGAGGATAGATCAATGATAAATGATATCCAAAAGTTAACAGGCAAGAAGCTTAACAGAGTAGCTGTGCAATAATTGAAAAGAGGTCTATCAGTTTGCATTATTGAGCAATATTGACTATATTCGCACTATCAATCATGAATTAGCTTAAGGCTAAACCATACTATAAGGAGAAAACTCTAGTTTTCTCCTTATTTTTTTATCTACCCCCTTCATATACGCCTCAAAGCCTCATTTTTATTAATATGTTTTCAACAAATAAGCAGTAGGTTCTCATCATTTCGCAGTGTGTTTTCACACAAATCACAGTGCAAAATGCATTATTTGGCAGTGCAAACTTATTTAATATGCTATTTAGTTAAACATACATAAATAAGCTCTTGACAAGAAAATGAATTACCATCCGCTTTTGCTGGTTTTGTTATAGTATTACCTTTACTGCAAATTATTAATTTATGAGAATAGACCACTTTGCCATTTGGTGTGACGACATTGAAGCAATGCGCACATTTTACACTACTTATTTTGAATGCGAAAGCAATGAATTATATCACAATCCTACAAAGAATTATCGCTCGTATTTTCTTTCTTTCCCCGGAAGTGATTGTCGCATTGAGTTAATGAATCGTCCTGATATAACAGAAACTCCTTTGAAGAGAGGTTTTGTGAAAGGTATTGCACATTTTGACATCGAAGTAGGCAATGAAGATAAAGTAGACTCACTTACCGAAGAACTGCGAAATGCAGGATATAGCATAGCCAGCGAGCCTAGGCGCACAGGCGATGGGTATTATGAAGCAGGTATATTAGACCCGGAAGGGAATTATGTTGAGATTTCGGCAGTTGTAATCTAATACTTGCTAATAGCACAATAGGCTGAACCTTATCAAAGTTCAGCCTATTGTGCTATTAAACAACTACATTATATCAACTCGTAAAGTGTATGCCCGAATGGATAATACTTTCTAGTATAGGTTGTGCTCCACCAATAAAAATTTCTACTGCAATTACCATAAGGATAAGTCCCATCAAACGCATCATCACATTAATACCTGTTTCGCCTAAGATTTTATTCAAGCGAGTAGAGGCTCGCAGTATTATATATATCAAGATAAATACTACAATCATTGATATCAACAAAGCTATCTTCTTTTCTATATTATCTGCCTCTTCCATTAGTACAATACCTTGAGCAATAGCACCCGGACCACAAATCATAGGAATAGCAAGCGGTGTAATAGAAATATCATTTACAGCAGATTTTACTTCACCGGGGTCTACCTTTGCACTTGAGTAACGAGCTTGCAACATATTATACCCAATATTAAAGATAATGATTCCACCTGCTATCCTGAAACCGTTTGATGAAAGACCAAATATTTTAAAAATTACTTGTCCTAGAATTGTGAAACCAACTAATATAATAAATCCAACAAACGTAGCTCGTTTTGCTGTTTGCTTACGATCATCTTCAGACATATCACGCGTCATAGTTAAGAACAATGGCATAGTTCCTAATGGATTTGTCAAAGAGAAAAATGAGGTAAAACAAAGGATCAAGAATGGTAAAAAGGTACTCATTATCTTTATATTTAAGTTACTTTTAAGAAACAAACACAACGCGTAATAAGTTCAAACATATTAATCGTTATTCATTCTTTATTTGCCATTGCTCACCTCTCCCTCTTGCAAATGAAATTAGAAGCAGGATACATGAAAGAAAAAATGGCTGAACCCCAATATAGAAGTTCAGCCATCTCATCATTTATTATTAGATAAACATTGATACTATTCATTATTTAGATACTCTTTTGTACTGAATGCAAACGAATTGCGATATACTATATTTAAAACTATCATAACTACCATAATTAAAATACTGATAAAATAAGGCACCATCAACGAATGATCATGAATGATAGATTCAATAATCTTAAAGATGAATGGACCTAGTGCAATTGCCATGTAGTTTCCTGATAATAATATTGCAAAGCGTTGAGTAGATTGTTTTTCGTTTGATGTGGTATTAGTAACCTTATCATACAATATAGGTTGAATAATGCCGTAACCAAAACCCAAAAAAGCTGCTCCTGCAAAGAATGACAGAGGAGTGGTAAATAGTGTACTAATTACTAAACCGATAATCATAAATATATTGCCTGCTAGAACCGTAGAACCTTTAAACACCTTGATAATACTTGATAAGATGAAACCAGGCACTGCCATTGCAAAGAAATACAAACCGGTTACCTCGCCAAGTATTAAATTTGAGATTTTGGCATTCTGCATTCTAAAAGGCATATAATATGTAATAACCAAAACCACAAAAGTCATCATTGCATAAAAGAACATAAGCTTCAAAGCCATCTTCATTCCTTTCTTCTCATCGGTTGATGAAGAAAAAGCCGTTGCTACAGGCTGTGTATTATTTGATGCCGTAGCTACCTCTACATCATTAATAAGATGACGCGATAAATAAGCTTTAGATAAAAAAGGATATAAAGCTACAGGAATTATTGGTATCAAATATACAATGAAAGGTAAATGCCAATTTATATCAACGGTGCCACCTACAAATATATTGGCTAAAACAATTGTTCCTACTGCTATCCCCGATTTTATACCAAGCAACTTAACTCTATACTTTCCAAAAAAGTAATCGGCTAGCAAACCACCTGCAATAGGTATAACCAATCCGCAACCAATGCCTAGCAAACAACTGATAACAATCAATGCTACCATATTTTTTGCAAATAGATAGGCCACACCCGAAAGAAGGTAAATAACTAAACCTAAGAAAGACAAAGTCAACTTATTCTTTCTTTCGGATAGTTTACCCGAAAGCAACACAAATGGTATAATAAACAGATTTGGCAATATACTTAATAGTTGAATCTCCAGCTCGCTGGTATTCGGAAATATCTGATCCAACCTACCCATGACCGGTGATATAGCCAATCCTGGAAGATTTACTACAAGCGACATAGACAATATAGCAATGACCGAAATTATCGGCATTTGATACCTACCTGTTTTTAAATTCATCATATAGGAATGAAATTAATCAATAAATACATTTCATTAAAATACTACAACAGCATCAACCAAGTGTTCCTTCACTTGAAAACAAAACACGTTTTCTATAAATGTAAGCTAGGATAGCCATAATACCACTTATAATTGCATTGACCAAGAATGGGAAAATAGCTGATTTGGAGTGGAATATAGAAACAAAGAAATCGGCAAATACTGGCAATGTTACCAATGCTACATAATTCATAGCCATAACAAATGCTAAGGCAAGAACAGCCTTTTGAGCAGTAGCCGTAAGCACAGTCTTATTATAGATTAGTGGCTGAATGATTCCATATCCGAAACCAACAATAAATGTACCGAAACCAATCAAGAATATATCTTTAAACAATACAATCATCAACAAGCCTAGAGTTATCAAACCAAAACCAATAACGATAGCATAGTTTGACAAAAGCTTTATTATTTTTGTAATGATTAATCCTGGAATCATAATAGCTAAAAACAGTATAGATATCAATGTTCCGGCTGATTCGCTACCATAATGATAAGATTCAATGACAAATGATAAATCGTAGGTGATAACCATACCTGTATAAGTAGCGAGATAATAGATCATCATTACTCCAAACAATAACTTCTTATTTAATAATTGTCCTGGTTTAATATAAGGATTAGATACGACAGCAGCTGGCTTTGAAGTATCTTGTGCACTACTCACTGGTTTGTTATTATTAGCAAGATTTTTAGAGGTCAAGAACTTACATAAAACCAAACATATAATTGGCACTAGATATACAACAAAGGGAAGATGCCAATTGTAATTGGCCAACCAACCGGCAATAAATGTTGCAAACACCAATGTTAAGTTTGTAATTGAAGAACTTAAACCCAACTGTTCTGTTCGATATTCACCCGAAAACACATCTGCAATCAAGCCTGTTGACAAAGGGATGATAAGACCAGCACCAATGCCAAGAAAACAGCTAATCATGATTAATGCATTGACCGAGGTAGCAAAGAAATACAGAATGCCACAAAGTAGGAATATTCCCAAACCCAATATCAACATCGGAATTTTGCCTTTGCTTTGTGTTAATTTACCAGAAAGCAAAACGAATGGAATTATTAATAAATTCGGCAACGAAGTTAGCATCTGTATTTCTAGTTCAGATACATGTGGAAAAATCTTATCTAGATCGCCCAGAATAGGGCTAATAGCTAGCCCTGGCAAAGAAGTAATTGCCGATATAGACCAAATCGCTAATAAAGTTAGCAAAGATATATAACCTTGCCCTGTTTGTATTCTCATATCTATAGTTTTTAAAATTCAATCCTCCTTATGGTTAGGATTTTATAATAAATCTGTAACAATCTAATGATAAGAAATGTTTCTAAATGTTATTAGAATGTGAACTGAAGTTGAGTTTGAAGTCTGTTATCAACACCTTTTGTTTTTTCCCAGCTCACATGCTTACCC
Source organism: uncultured Bacteroides sp. (assembly GCA_947074235.1). Lineage (GTDB taxonomy): Bacteria > Bacteroidota > Bacteroidia > Bacteroidales > Bacteroidaceae > Bacteroides. The sequence goes on from CAMTOV010000023.1 coordinate 15,756, forward strand.
CACAAGTATTCAACACCCCATTGCAAATAAGGAGTTATATTATAGAACATATTAGCACATGCATATAAAGTATATTTATAATCTTTGTAGTATTCGCTAGTGCCCCATATTCTAGATTCAGAAATAATAGCATTGAATTGAAGTTTAGGTGTTGCATTAATTGACGCACCAAACACAAGACCCATCATTGGAGATGCTTTCATTTTACCAGGTTCACTATCTTTAGGAATAAAAGAAATTGGTTTACCGGCAATATCTTGCAAATAGTTACCAATACCTTTACCATAAGCTGCTTGAGCATAGAATGTCAATGGTTTCCAGAAGTTTAAATTACCACTAAGCATTGTACCCCAACCTAAAAGATTTCTTACTTTATCATCTACCAAGTCATGATATCTAAAGTTTCTGATCACCCCTGTTAAACGAATGCGGTTGGTTGGAGATTTTTGATATTCAATCCACATTGGAATATCTGGAATCAATTCATTAGCATTACCAATCACATCTTTATCATCAAATACAGGATAGTCTTTTCCTTTGTATAAGCCACTGCTAGCATAATAGGTTGGCATGTCCAAGGCTATTGCATAACGGAACCCACCATATGATTTTGATTTATAGTTGATTTCATAAGCTACAGTAGAAATATCACCGCAAGGACCTTGAGGGTCGATTGTTGGAGGCTGACAAGCATACTCGTCTTGCATCAATGTCAGTTTTTGTCCAAAAGTAAAGCCTCTCCAAGTAAAGTGAATACGACTATAGCCCAACCAAGGAGTCATACCACCAGTTCCCAGTTTAATAAAAGCTGAAATTTCATTCTTTGTTCCGGCAAGCCCTACAATCTGGAAGAATACAACACCGCCAAGTGGGTTAATATAAAAATCTGATTTCTGTCCTTTAGAAGTAGTAAGTGGGATGTCGGCAGGTATAAAACTATTTCCTGCAGAAGTTTTATATAACTCATTTTTAAAGTCATAACCCACAACTGTATTGGCCCATCCTCCAACTGTCATCATGAATGCACTATTCTTTGATTTCAATACAAATTTTGGAGCAGGTATCTGGCGAGGTTCATGTGGTCTAGCTTTTGTCAACACTAATGAATCTGCTTGGGAAACTCTTTCAATCACCAAAATTGGAGTTCTCTCTTGCGCCTCTAATTGTGCAACTCCAAGGCACAAAAGGACAACGATTACTGTTGATAAGAATACAATTTTTTTCATAATCGATAATATTAGTATGTTAGTAATTATATAATTTAAATTAAACTGCAAATGTTAAAATATTAATAAGCTAAATAATAAATAATATCATATAATTATTTATTAGCCATACGCTGAGTTAAAAAAAAGAGTCATTTCATTTCTAGGAAAACTCAACTCTAATTAAAGGAAATCAGCTAAGTATCTACTTCTTATAGAACTATTGGTTTTTATTTCGAAAAGAATTATACAAATACCAGTTCTACTTTTATTTATTAATGATAGCCATCATCTTTAAATTCATAATTGAGGTTATTATCCAATTCACATTTTTCCATTGATATTTGCTATTATACAATTAAAATTATGTCAGATATCACAAAACTTCATAAACAACAACTTAAACCAAAAAAAGATGTGTTAATTATAATTTATTACAATAAATTTTACATTTAGCCATTTGGTTACAAATGTTTATTTATCTCCTAAACAAGCAACTACGTTAAAACAATATTATAATATGAATATTGATGTAGCTCTGACGAACAAAGCTTTTCAACAATTGTTATCACTCTACTTATTTTGTTTCGTTTTATTACGAAATATTGTAATTAAAATTATATAAAAGAAAATATTACCTAATTGTTCAATCTAAATAATAGTTTTTGTATGATATCTTCTGAAAAAACAACAATTGCTGATACTAGCAATCAAAAAGAAAACAGTGCTGCTCCCGTTTCTATTATCGGCAAACAGCAAGTTGTAGTTGAAAATGGCAAATACACTCCTGAGATTCTTTGGGCGATGGGCAGAATTGGTGATTATGCCGCCTCACCAGATTTAAAGCAAATTGTATATTCAATTGCTTATTTTAGTGTGAAGGAGAATAAAGAGCATGTAGTTTTGCATCTAATGAATCAGGATGGTACGAATGATGTATTGTTGACGGAAACTGCCTACAATGAATCATCACCTGTATGGATTAAAGATGGAAGTAAAATAGCTTATTTAAGTGATGCTAGTGGGTGTAGCCAAATTTGGGAAATGAACCCAGATGGCACAGAGCGTAAGCAACTTTCATTCTTTGAAAAAGATATTGATAGCTTTAAATTTGCTCCCGATGGGCAACACATCTTATTTATTGCACAAGTAGAATACATCTTCAAGCCAGAAAATCTTTATCAAGACTTGGATAAGACAACTGGATTGATGGCCAATGATTTGATGTATAAACATTGGGACAAATGGTTGAAAACCGTGCCTCATCCATTTTATGCTGCATTCGATGGTGATAAAATGCAAGAGGCTACCGATATTTTAAAAGGTACTAGATTTGAATCGCCACTTCTTCCTTTTGGTGGCATCGAACAACTCAACTGGAGCAATGATTCTAAAAGTATAGCTTATACGTGTAAGAAGAAAGCCGGTAAAGAGTATACTCTCTCTACCGATTCTGATATTTATGTATACGATATCGCCACTCAGCAAGAGGTAAATATTTGCAAACTTGCAGGAGATCCCGATCAGAATATGGGATACGACATGAATCCTACCTACTCGCCTTGTGGTAAATACATGGCATGGCTAAGCATGGAGCATGATGGTTATGAAAGCGATAAGAACAGGCTCTATGTGATGGATTTGGAAACCAAAAAGAAAACTTACCTCACCAAAGATTTCGATTCTGATGTTAATGAGATTTGCTGGGACAGCACTACTGCTAAGATATACTATACAGCAGTGTGGCATGGCCGAACCATGGTTTATCAAATTACTCTTGATGGAGAGGTAACTCAAATTACCGAAGGCGATTACGATTTCGAAGGCTTGGTAATGATGGGAAGTAAAATATTGGTAAAACGCCACTCTTTAGTTCAGGCTGATGATTTATTCTGCATTGACCTTGAAAACAATCTTGGAATTACTCAATTGACTCATGAGAACGATCATATATTCAATCAACTGAAACTAGGCAAAACAAAAGCTCGCTGGACAAAGACTGTGGATGGAAAAGAATTGATGTCGTGGGTAATGTATCCTTCAAATTTTGATCCTAATAAGAAATATCCGGCCGTGTTGATGTGTATGGGTGGCCCGCAAGCACCTTGTAGCCAACTTTGGCTTTATCGTTGGAATTATTCGGTGTTGGTAGAACAAGGTGAATACATTATGATATTGCCTAACCGCCGTGGATGCCCTGGATTTGGACAAGAATGGAAAGCTGAGATAAGCAAGGATTACGGTGGCTTATGTATGCACGATTATTTTGCAGCCATTGATGATCTGGCAACAGAATCGTATGTAGATAAAGATCGTTTAGGATGTATCGGTGCCAGCTTTGGTGGCTATTCTACCTATTGGATGGCAGGACATCACGAAAAACGATTTAAAGTATTTGCTGCACACGATGGTATATTCCACCAAGAAGCCATGTATGTTGAAACTGACGAAATGTGGTTTGTTAACTGGGATTTAGGCGGTGCATATTGGGAAAAAGACAATGAAGCAGCACAACGATCATATGCCAACTCGCCTCATCACTTTGTAGATAAATGGGATACACCTATTCTTTGTATTCACAACGATATGGATTACAGAATTCTTGTATCGCAAGGTCAATCAGCATTCGATGCTGCACGCCTCAGAGGTATTGAAGCCGAGCATCTATGCTTCACCGACGAATGTCATTGGGTTAACAAACCTCAGAACTCTATCTTATGGTATCGTGTAATGATTGACTGGCTCAAGAAGTATCTAAATGTTTAACCTCATATATAATAGTAACATTATGGAAGAAAAAAGTAAAATAATAGGTAAACAAGCGGTTGTTGTCAAAGACGGGAAATATACTCCTGAAGTATTTTGGTCAATGGGCCGAATCGAAGCTTATGCAGTATCGCCTGATAATGCAAAAATAGTCTACATGGTTTCTTATTTTAGTATCGAAGAAAATAAAGGCCACACCGTATTGCATGCGATGGATAGCGATGGTAGCAACGATGTGTTACTTACTGATACTGCCAATGATGAAACATCACCATTATGGATTAAAAATGGTAGCAAGATTGCTTTCATAAGCAATGCTTCGGGTAAGAATCAAATTTGGGAAATGAATCCAGATGGAACTGACCGTAAACAATTGTCTGATTTTGAAAAAGACATTGATAGCTTCAAGTTCTCTCCCGATGAAAAGTCTATCTTATTTATATCTCAAGTTGATTATATATTCAAACCCGAAAAGCTATATAAGGACCTAGATAAGACAACAGGTATGATGGCAAATGATTTGATGTACAAGCATTGGAATCAATGGCTCGAAACTGTGCCTCATCCATTTTATGCAGCATTTGATGGCGAAAAGATGGGAAGCGCTACAGATATTTTGGCCGGTACACGCTTCGAATCTCCTCTATTGCCATTTGGCGGTATCGAGCAGCTTACTTGGAGCAACGACTCTAAAACAATAGCTTATACTTGCAAAAAGAAAACAGGTACAGCTTATGCGTTGTCAACAGACTCGGATATCTATCTATACAATATTGAAACCAAAGAGGAAATCAATCTTTGTAAATTGCCGGGCGACCCAGACCAAAACATGGGTTATGATATCAATCCTCTCTATTCGCCTTGTGGCAAATACATGGCATGGCTAAGCATGGAGCATGATGGCTATGAGAGTGATAAGAATCGTCTATACTTAATGGATTTGGAAACTAAGGTAAAGACTGATTTAACCAGTAAGTTCGATACTGACATCAATGAATTCTGTTGGGATCCCAATGGTGCTGGATTATACTTTGCCGCTGTATGGCATGGTAGAACAATGATTTATCTGATTACTCCTGAAGCTAAGATTACTCAAATCACAGAAGGAGATTATGATTACATCAACATTTCGGCTACCGGCAATTTTGTATACGCCATCCGTCGTTCTTTAACAGTGAGCGATGATATCTATCGCATTGATAGAAGCAATAGCAATGGTGTGCTTCAACTAACACACGAAAATCAAGCTATCTTCGACCAATTCGAATTGGGTAAAGTAGAAGAGAGATGGACTAAGACTGTTGATGGTAAAGAACTTATGTCATGGGTATTGTATCCTGCCGGATTTGATCCTAATAAGAAATATCCTGCATTGTTGATGTGTATGGGTGGCCCACAAGAAGCATGTAGCCAAGTATGGAGTTACAGATGGAATTTCGCCTTCTTCCCATCACAAGGATATATCATGATTATGCCAAATCGTAGAGGATGTCCTGGATTCGGTCAGGAATGGAAGGCTGAAGTGAGCAAAGATTATGGTGGATTGTGTATGCAAGATTATCTATCGGCTATCGACGACTTAGCCACCGAACCATATGTTGATAAAGACAAACTAGGCTGTGTGGGTGCTAGCTTCGGAGGCTACTCTGTGTATTGGCTTGCCGCTCATCACGAAAAACGCTTCAAAGCGTTCTTAGCTCACGATGGTATTTTCAACTTCCCAGCTATGTATGTAACTACTGAAGAAATGTGGTTTGTTCAATGGGATCTTGGTGGAGCTTACTGGGACAAAGACAATGAGGTTGCTCAACGTTCTTATGCTACTTCGCCTCACTTAGCTGTTGATAAATGGGACACTCCTATACTATGTGTTCACAGTGATAAAGATTACCGTATTCCTGTTTCGCAAGGACAATCTGCATTTGCTTGTGCCCGCCTAAGAGGAATAGATGCTCAATTATTGTTCTATCCCGATGAATGTCACTTTGTAAATCATCCACAAAATTCAATTTTATGGAATAGAATGTTTATCAAATGGTTAGATACTTATTTAAAATAAAAATCATAGATTATGGCATATACAGCAAAAATGGTTGCAGATGATGCGGTGCAACCTAAAGATCAAAACGAACAAAAGCCTATTATTGGCAAAAATTATCCCGAAATAATAGATGGTGTTTACACACCAGAGATTTTGTGGTCGATGGGACGAATAGCAGAGTATGCAGGTTGTGCGGAAACAAACAAAATTGCTTACTCAGTAAGTTATACTTGTTTGAAAGAAAACAAGAATCATACTGTGCTACACGTGATGGACGCAGATGGTAAAAACGACCAGTTGATTACCAACAGCGCCAGCAATGAAAGTAGTCCGATATGGATTAAACAAGGAACTAAACTTGCTTTTTTAAGCGATGAAAGCGGTAGTAGTCAAATATGGATAATGGATCCTGACGGTACGAACCGCAAGCAAATATCCAATTTTGAAAAAGACATTGACAGCTTCCTTTTCTCTCCCGATAGCAATCAAGTATTATTCATTTCTCAAACTCCTTATACGTTTCATCCTGAAGATTTGTATGAAAATCTAGATAAAACAACCGGTTTGATGGCCGATGACTTGATGTATAAGCATTGGGATAGATGGCAGAAGACTGTTCCTCATCCATTTTATGCTGCATTCGATGGAGAGAAACTTGGAGAAGCTACAGATATTTTAGCCGGTACTCGTTATGAATCGCCATTATTGCCTTTTGGTGGTATGGAACAGCTTACTTGGAGCCCCGACTCTAAGAAAATAGCTTATACTTGCAAAAGAAAAGTTGGATTGGCTTACACCCTATCAACAGATTCGGATATATTTATCTATGACATTGAAACCAAAGATCAAATCAACATCTGTAAGTTTGAAGGTGACCCAGATCAGAACTTAGGTTATGATATCAATCCTCGATTCTCACCTTGCGGCAAATACATTGCTTGGTTGAGTATGGAGCGCGATGGATATGAAAGTGACAAGAACCGCTTATACCTCATGGATCTTGAGACGAAAAAGAAAACCGATCTTACCACAACCTTCGACGCAGATGTAAATGAGTTTTGCTGGACACCAGATGGTAAAATGTATTTTGCATCTATCTGGCACGGACGTACAATGATTTATTTAATTGACCGCGAAGGTATAATTACTCAAGTTACTCAAGGCAATTACGACTACATCAATATATCTATGATTGGCGATAAATTACTAACCATCCGCAGATCATTGGTAGATTGTGATGATATTTATATTATCGACCCGGCCAACGATTTTGAGATAACTAGATTGACTCACGAAAATGAGCATATCTTCAATCAAATAAAACTTGGAAAAGTAGAAGAACGCTGGACAAATACTGTAGACGGAAAAGAACTGATGTCATGGGTGCTATATCCACCCGATTTTGATCCTAACAAGAAATATTCGGCTATGTTGATGTGTATGGGTGGCCCACAAGAAGCTTGTAGCCAAGTATGGAGCTATCGTTGGAATTTTACATTGTTGACTGTGCCCGATTGTATTATGATTATGCCCAACAGACGTGGTTGTCCGGGATTTGGTAGAAAATGGACTGAAGAGGTAAGTGGCGATTACGGTGGTTTATGTATGTCCGACCTACTTGCTGCTATCGACGATTTGGCAACTGAGCCATACGTTGACAAAGATAGATTATCTTGTGTAGGTGCTAGCTTTGGTGGATACTCGGTATATTGGATGGCCGGACACCATGAAAAACGCTTCAAAGCATTTATTGCACACGATGGTGTATTTAATATTGGCGCACAATACATTGCTACCGATGAAATGTGGTTTGCCAACTGGGAGAACAAAGGTCCATATTGGGATAAGAGTCCAGCCGCGCAACGCACTTATTCTAACTCTCCACACCTATTTGTTGATAAATGGGATACTCCTATTCTTTGTATCCACAGTGATATGGACTATCGCATACCGGTATCGCAAGGCGAAGGTGCATTTGGTGCTGCCCGACTTAGAGGAATAGATGCCGAGCATCTTTATTTCCCCGATGAATGCCACTGGGTGAATAAACCTCAGAATTCCGTATTATGGAATCGCGTGTTAAAGGATTGGCTTGATAAATATACCAAATAAATGATTCCTATTAGATAGTCAAAAGATTGTCTTTAAATTTTGCACAAACCCCGAAAGTTTTTATTGAGCTTTCGGGGTTTGTTTTTTAGCAGATGGCAGTGAATGTTATCATTTTGGCGTAAGAAGTAAAAAACACCCAACTCCTTTCCTACCCACAATCTATAACTTACCAATATTAAGCGCCAACTATATAAAGGAAACATCTCTTTTCCTCCTATAAATTCTATCAATATGCTGTTTCAAAAAGAAAAGAGTTACTGCGAAAACTTAAAACATAACCTTTGTTTGTAAAAACATAAGCTATATTTGTATAAACATAGGCTTTGTTTATAAAAACAAAGGCTTTATTCTAAGAATTAAATGTGGGAAACATCTTTTTAGTTTAGGCTAAACCTTGTTTAAGTACTAATTAAATAAGGTTTTATTGTGTGCAATGAATTTGTTGATTCTAGAATATACAAAATATCATTTATTATACTCTTCACAAGTACAATCCACAGATAGCGAATCAGCGTGCAGTATTTTGATCTAACCCATAGTTAAGCTATTCATTATAATATATAAATAAATTCCGCCAATCCCGAATTAAACATTCAAGATTGACGGAATGACCCTTAAGAAGTAAACTAACTTAAAACTGGATTACTGTAAATCAATATATCTCTTTTAAGAAGGTTTATCCGGACTATTTGTTGGAGCTGCAGGAGCGCCACTCGGTTTGTCCTCAGCAGGAGTACTTGTTGGAGCGGCAGTAGGAGCAGCTGTTGGAGCGGCTGTTGGAGCGGCTGTTGGAGCGGCTGTTGGAGCGGCTGTTGGAGCGGCTGTTG